>DASYSS010000057.1 GCA_036003045.1 Gemmatimonadaceae bacterium | reverse complement strand
CGACGTGACTCTTCTCTCGCTCTCCAACATCGGCGTTTCATTCGGCGCCACCGAACTCTTTAAGAACATCACCTTCACCGTCGCCGACGGCGAGCGGTGGGGCATCGTCGGGCGCAACGGCGCCGGCAAGTCGTCGATCTTCAAGCTCATCACCGGTGAGCTTGAACCAACGGCGGGGAGCGTTGCGCGCAAGCCGGGACTGCGGCATGCGCTGCTCGACCAGCACCGCGCGTTCGAAGGCGCGACGACGGTCTGGGAGGCCGGGGCCGCCGCGTGGCGCAACGTCATCGCCCTCGAGAAGCGCATCGCCAAGCAGGCGATGGAGCTTGGCGAGCTCGGTGACCGTGTCACTGACGAGTTCCTCGAACGGTTCGGGCACGACCAAGAGCGTTTCGCCGATCTCGGCGGTTACATCTATCACGCCCGGGTCGACGCGGTGCTTCAGGGGCTGGACTTCGATGCTGAGGAATCCAAGACACGTCCCGTGTCAACGCTTTCGGGCGGCGAGCGCGGGCGCGTCGGTCTCGCGGCGCAGCTCATCGCGCCCGCGGATCTGCTGCTCCTCGACGAACCCACCAACCACCTTGATCTCGACACGACGACCTGGCTGCAAGACTGGCTCAGCGAAGCCGACGAGACGGTGATCGTCGTGTCGCATGACCGTGCCTTCATGGACGCCATCTGCACGCACATCCTGCACGTGGAAGGGCGCACGAGCGAGTGGTACAAGGGCAACTACAGCCAGTTCGTTCCGCAGCGCGCCGAACGACGTCTCACGCGCGACCGCGAACTCGAGAAGCAGCGGGCGTACGTGAAAAAGGAAGAGGAGTACATCCGTCGCAACATCGCGGGGGTCAACTCGTTTCAAGCAAAAGGCAAACGCAAGCGACTGGAACGCTTGCCGCGTCTGGCGCCCCCGCCGGGTGATCCGGCGGCAATGGACCTCAAGTTCGAGGTGGCCGAGCGCGGCGGGGACCAAGTGATCGCAGTCAAGGACCTGACCGTGGAAGTGCCCGGCCGCGTCCTTGTCGAGGACTTCACGGCCGTGTTGCGACGAAACGACTTCGTCGCCCTCATCGGGCCGAACGGCGCGGGTAAGTCGTCGTTCATTTCCACGATCATCGGCGATCGCGCACCGGCGAGTGGCGAGGCGAAGATCGGCGGCTCGATCACGCCCGCGTGGTTTCGCCAGGATCTCGGCGACCTGCCGCTCCGCAAATCCTTGTTCGATGCGATCCAAGAGCAGCGGCCATTGTGGAGCCGAGGCGCGGTGCAGAATTGTCTCGGTGCGTTTGGCTTCAGTGGCGACGAAGTGTTTCGCGAGATCGGCACACTGAGCGGCGGCGAGCGGGCTCGCGTTGCGCTCGCGCTCATGACGCTTGCGCACGCCAATCTCCTCATCCTCGACGAGCCCACCAACCATCTGGACGTCGAGAACATCGAGGCGCTGGAGGACGCACTCGAGGAATACGACGGCTCGGTGCTCTTGGTGAGTCACGACCGAGCCTTCCTGCGCGAGGTCGCGACGCGCGTGTGGTCGTTCGACGGCACGCACCTCAGAGACTTCGATGGACCGTTCGTCGAGTGGGAGAGAGGCCGCGCGACTGAGCGATGACCTCGCTCACAACACCGCGCGAATCCAGTGCGCAAACCGCCTGACGAGTGACGACTGGGCTGGAAGCAATTGCTCCAGTTCGGCCGGTCGATCGATCCACGTGGTGCGCGCCATCATATAGAAGAGGTCGACGAGTCCGGCGGACGCCTGCGGGCCGGACACGATCAACATCGCCTCGCCGTCGGAGACGATCCCGCGGTCGTCCATGTTGTGTGAGCCCTCGGCGAAGTAGAAGCTCACGCGCTTGCGCTCCGCCGCCGGAATGCTCGCCTCGTAGCCGCGCATCATCTGGTCGGCGCGGCGCGTGGCGGCGGTGTCGACGGCGGGGTGCGTCTCGCCCAATTGCTTGGCGAAGGTCGTGCTCTGGCTCGATTGCACACGCATGGCGTCGGCGAGGATGTCGTCCCATCCGGGCTGATGGAGCAGGGCGGCGATCGCGGTCGGCCGGGCGACGACCTGCGTCTTGCGATGCGGCTGCGGCGGATGCGGTTTCTCGTTGGGCGTGAGATGCGTCGCGTCCGGACGGCCGCTGCTCGCGATCTCGCGCTCGACGCGGTCGAGGACCGAGAGCGTTTTGTCATCGAACGGAATCACGGTGCGGATCCACGGATAGCGGGCGAGTCCCGCGCGCACCTCGCGTATGCGGCCGGCCGCGTCGTTTTCCGACGCACGCGCGGCGAAGAGCCCGATGTGGAGCTCGCCGCCACTCTCGTGCAACGCCGGCGCCAGACTGTCGCGCAGCGCGAGCATCCGGATCAGCACGTCGTGGGCGCGCGCCATCGCCGGCGCGTCGGGAATCGGCGCGTTCGCCAGCGCGGGCGCGATGATCTGGACGCGTGCGCCGCGCGCGGCGGCTCCGACGAGCATTCCCGCCCAGGTCTCGCTCATCCAGAGCTGGTCGGGAACGATGATCACCGCGCCGGGCTGGGCGAGGTTGTACAGCATCGCGCGCGCAACCGACGACTTCTTTGCGCCGAAGCCGACCTCGTTGTGCACCTGCAGCGCTTGGCCGACGAACTCGCCGAGGTTCGCCTTTTCTTCCTGTGCGCGCTTGCTGGCCACGGCGCGGAGCGGCGCCGGAATCTCACTCTCCGAAAAGCCGTTCTCGCGCAACGTCTGCCGAAGGCCCGCGCGTGCGTCGAGCGTGGCGGGACCGCGAAGGCGAAATCCGCGGTCCTCCCACCCGGCGCTGGAATACACTTCGCCGATGCCGATGCCCATTACCAACACCGCGCCCCGACTCGGCTCGGCTTCGGTCACATCGTAGATAACCAGCTTGCGATGATCGCGCATCAGGTTGTCGGGAGTGAACCGGACGCCGGGGATGATGTGACTGCTGCGGAAGGAGAAGTCGGACTGATTCATCACGTTCACGTGCACTTTGACCGTGTTGCGCAGCCAACCGGCGGCGTCGCCTGACGCGCGTGCGTCCTGTTGCAGGCGCCGAGACGCCGCGACGGCGGCGCGGAGCTCGTTCTGCCGCTCACGCAGATACCGTTCTTTCGTGCCGTCGTCGCCTTCGATGGCCATCGATGCGTCGAGCGGATCCTCGAGGATCGTCAGCCAGAGACGTCCGTCGGAGGTTTCATAGTAGAACTGATCGTGGAGGATGATGTATGTCGGCATGACGCCGGTGCTGTCGTATCGACGAACCGCCGCCGTGAGCGCCGGGAAATACGCGTCCGCCACCATCGTGTAGCCGACGTTGTCGATAGCGCGCGTGTACCACTCTCGCCCCATCAACTCGTGCGTCCACAGCACGTGGTACTGCCGCGCCGCGAGGATGGAACGCGCGACCTCGAGTGGGAGGTCGGTGCTGCGCATGTACATCAAGTCGTTGCGATCGGTGAACGGATGCCCGACCACTCGGCCGATGAGTGAGTCGACCTGGAGCTGTTCGTCGTACTGATCGAACGTGAGCGCCAAGTCCATGGGAAGCCAAACCAAACGCGAATCATGATTGCGCTCGACGATCGCGCGCATGGGTGGCGTGACCGCATCGAGCCACTCCGCGAACCCGGACGCGGCGATCGGTCGTTTGGCCGGGACAAGCGCCGAGGAATCACGGAGCCATCGATCAAAGTCATCGGCGGCGCCGCTCGCGAGACGGGTCACATCCACTTGTTTCGCTCTTCCGAAGACCGAGTCGACCGGGATGATGACGCGATCGAGGACGGCGAGGCGAGCGCGTCGCGCCGCGCGCGCGCACTCCGGGCCGTCGAGCCCTGCCGCGAACAACTCCTCGAGCGCGGTACGCGACCGGTCCATGGCCGCGCGGTAGCTGCTGCCGCGCGAGGCGTGAACCGCGTCGTCGGCGTAGAGATTGGAGTAGGCGGCGATGACTTCGGACGCCGATTCGATCTCACGAATCAGTTGCTGTGTGTGAGGATCGCGTGGCGCGGGTGTCGTCGCGCGCTCTTGCGGCGCATCGGGAATCGTGACGCTCGTCGCTCTCGGACGCGTGCGCCCGGCGAGCGGCTGAAAGAGTGGAGCGGCGACGCCGATGCGGACCGTCTGTGCACGCGCCGGAATCCAGTCGATACGAACCATGGAGCCGGAACCGACTAGGCCACCGCGGCGGATCGCGCTCTGCCAACTGAAGATGGCGTCGACGCGGTCGTGTCGAATGTCCCAGTCCGCGCCGACGCTGGTCGCGAGGAGTCGCGAGGTGGCCATCGCGCGAAGCCCAGCGTCTTCGACGCCACCGACGCTGCCGTACCCTTCGACGGTGCCGCCGATGAGGCCCAGCAGAGGGTTGAACGCCGTGATCGGCGGTTTGTTGAACGCGTGGAAGACGCCGTAGCTGAACGTCGCGCCGTAGCGGCCACTCTGGGTGTACGCCGTTCCCTGTGCGGAGACCTGCTGTGGCCAAATCGACGGCTGCCCGATCGAAAACACTGGCGGCGCCGGGGCAGGGCGCGCGCGAGCCGCCCCGGAGTCTGCGTTCTGGCCGCGCAACGCGCTGCCACCAAGTAACGCGAGCATGACGACGAGGGCACCCGCGTTGGACGGATGAATCATTGCCCTTGGGAGGGGCAATCTTTATGCGAGCCCAGCCTCGGGGATGCGGGTTGCGAACGCTGGGCTCGCCGACGCGGCGCTGAGTGGTTACCGTGGGTGGGTGGGTGGACGGGTGGACGGGTGGACGGGTGGACGACGGAGGAACAGATGAAGCACAAAGGCGAACGACACATTCCGGATTTTTCGAAGAAGCCCAAGGCTGCGCATCCCGTCGCGCCGGATCGGCGCGCAACGGGCGCACCACCCCCGCCGCGCACCCCGCAGGTCAAGCCGCAATCGACCTCGGCGAAGTCCGGGCGCCGCGGCCAGTAGGGCTAACAAACGTTGGCCGTAACGGGTCTCTCACCGGCAGCTTGCTCGACCGATGACTACTCGAGCGCCACCGGGGACCGCGTCCATGAATCTGCGATCCAGCCTGGTTGTCCTCGCCGTGTTCGGCGCGCTCGGCGCGCTCGCGCGTCGCGGGTCGGCGCAAGCGGCGACGGGCGCCTCAGATCCTGTTGGCGTCTGGCGCGGCACCTCGCTGTGCCTCGTGCGGCCTTCGTCGTGCAACGACGAAGTCGTGGTTTACCGGATCACCCGAGCGAAGCCCGGCGACAGCGTGTCGATGGACGCGCGCAAGATCGTCAACGCGCAAGAACAGGAGATGGGCGTGCTCACGTGCCGGGTCGCCGCACTCGGCGCGTCGTTAACGTGCGGCATCCCGAATGGCGTATGGCGGTTCCAGATACGGCGTGACAGCCTCATCGGTGAACTGCGGATTCGGGACAGCACCAAGTTCCGCGACGTGCGCGCGACTCGCTCGCGTTAGCGTTTCCTAGGACGCGCGTCCCAGGACGCGCGCTTCACCGAAGATGAGAGTCTCGCCCGGTCGCATACTCGCCGTCACCGTCGGGCTCGTTCTGACGGGAGCTATCTGCGGCGCCATCCTCGGCGGTCTTTCCTCCGTCGTCGAAATCACCGCCGAGCGGGGCTTGGTCATGCTGCGCGCTTGGCTCATGGTGTTCACACTCGGGGCCTTCTTCGGCGCCATCGTCGGCGCGGTACTCACTCCTCTTTTGGCCTGGATTTTTCTTCGTCGCGTCTCGCTTGCCCGCGCCATCGGCCAAACGGCGCTCGGAGTGATCGTCGGCGTAGTCATCGCCGCCGTCTTCCAGCCGGCGTTCGGCGTTTTCTACGGCGTGGTGGGGTTCGTTGTCGCGGCAGTCTGGCTGTGGCTGAGCACCCGGCGCACGGCCTCGGCCACCTCGCACCCGATCTAGACGCCCGGTCCAGATACGCTCAGCGCCGCGGAACCCAGACTGATGCGCCCTTTGGGAATTCGACGCCTTTCGGTGTGACGCCGACGACGATGACGTCGGCCCCGTTCAATCGAATTGGCTTGCCGATGATGGCGACGTCCGCGCCGAGTCGGTCATGCCACAGGTCGTAGCTGATGAGGGACGTTGGTGGTCCGGCCGGCTGGAAATCCTCGGCGATGAACGACCGTCCGAGTACAGGATGAACATCAATGACGCGCAGGAATTCCTGCGAGATGGCCGCGCCCTGAATCGTGTCGCGCCGAGTCGTCGCGAGCTCGAAGCGGGCGGCCGTATATTCGCTGGCCGGCGGCTGCACGAATGCGCGTGTCTCACTGCAGCCCAGCACCGCGACTACCGCGGCGACCAGCCGAAGGTACGTAGTCATGAGTCCCTGTGTCATGTGCACTACTCATCAGAGTAGGCAAATTGTCGGCAGTCGGGAAGTGTTTCACGAGACGACCTCCAACGAACGCCGACAATGGAATTCATCTCGCCCGGAGCCCGCGAGGACTACGTCGACGACAGCGCCGTGGCCTTTAATTGCGGGTAAGGCTTGGACTCTGAGCGCGAATCGAGGCAGGTTACGATAGTCGCCGCTCGAGGTTCCGCGTGTCGTCGCCTGTTCAAAACCGCAGTACTGCAACAGAAGCGCTGGCGAGTGGCTTCATCCCCGGCGCCGGCCAATTGTTGCAGGGTCGGCCCATTGCCGCGGTCATTCAGTTCAGCGCCGTAGTCGCGTATCTCGTGATCGGCGCGCGAGTCGGCGTGCGGTACGCCGTCTTGTCGGCCTTTGTGTGGAACTGCTATTCCGTCATCGACGCCTATCGTCACCGATCCGACTAGGAGACGTCGGGGCGAGGGCGGATGCAGGGGCGTGAGACCAGCATCGAGCATAGCGGATCGAGATTACGCGGCGTGAGAGCTGCTTTGAACGCCACCTGCCTTGAATGGCAGGTGCGACCTGACCAGGACTCAGGACTGCCCTCAGGACTGAATTCTGAGTTCCGAGTGGCGAGCAAGTCCTAAAACGGGCGCCACGGTCGCGACGCCCGTGGCCATCGGTAGCGGTCACGCTTCAGATTCAGGCGGTTGGCGGTGAGACCCGAGACGTCGCCGCTCAACCGCACGCCGGCCTCTCAACACTCGATCTCACGGAACAATGACGAAACGTTTTCGCTCCGCGTTGTCAGCACTTGCCTCGCTCGCGGCGCCGATGATCCTTCCGGCTCAGGCCCGCTTCGAGATCACCGTCCCGTCCTCGGCACACGCTGGCCCAATCACGGGACGCGCGTACGTCGCGCTCTCCAAGTCGAACGACGCCCAACGGCCGCCGATCCAGCAGACCGGTGAGACGGGTGTTCCGTTGTTCGGGGTCGACATCGATGAAGTCACACCGGGACGCGCCATCGTCGTCGACGCGCGGGCGTTTGGCTTTCCGTCGCGAAGTCTGCGCGACATTCCCGCCGGCGAGTACTGGGTCCAGCCGTTCATCAACGTCTACACCAAGTTCGCGCGCGCCGACGGTCATACCGTTTGGCTGCACATGGATCAGTGGGAGGGGCAACACTGGCAGCGATCGCCGGGCAACCTCTTCGGCGAGCCGGTAAAGGTCACCTTCGATCCGAAATCTTCGACACCGATCAAGCTCGTCGCGGACAAAGTGATTCCGCCGGTGAAGGTGCCCGCGGACAACGACTACGTGAAGCGGATCAAGATCCAGAGCGACATCCTCACGAAGTGGTGGGGCCATCCGATATACCTGGGGGCGACCATCCTACTGCCGAAGGACTACGACAAGCATCCCGACGTGAAGTTTCCGGTCGTCTACGACGAAGGGCACTTCTCACTCGGTGCGCCCGGCGGTTTTGGAGGGGCAGGAGGACGTGGACGCGGCAGCGGACGCGGGGGAGCGCAGCAGAGCTTCACCGATTATTGGCAGGCCGACGGCACGCCGCGGATGCTATTGGTCACGCTGCAACATCCATCGCCCTACTACGACGATTCCTATGGCGTCAACTCGGCGAACAACGGCCCGTACGGCGACGCGATCACGAAGGAGTTGATTCCGGCGGTCGAGTCCAAGTTCCGGGCGATCGGCCAACCGTACGCGCGGCTGCTCACGGGCGGGTCGACCGGCGGCTGGATCTCGCTCGCGCACCAGGTCTTCTATCCGGATTTCTATGGAGGAACCTGGTCCCTGTGTCCGGACGGGGTCGACTTCCGATATCACCAGATCGTGAACGTCTACTCGGACACGAACGCGTATTTCATCGAGCATCCGTGGATGAAGGTCGAGCGGCCGACGCAGCGCCGGCCGGACGGCAACATCGTCGCGATGATGAAGGACGAGAACTGGTCGGAACTCGCGCAGGGCGATCACTCGCGCTCGGGCGGGCAGTGGGACATCTGGGAAGCGACGTACGGCCCGGCCGGCGCGGACGGCTACCCGCAGCGCATCTGGGACAAGACTTCAGGCGTGATCGACCACAAGATCGCGGCGTACTGGAAGGAGCGCTACGATTTGCGGAACATCCTCGAAACGAATTGGGCGACGCTCGGCCCGAAGGTGGCGAACAAGATCAACGTCTATGTCGGGGACGCGGATTCGTACTATCTGAATATGGGCGTGCACATGCTCGACACTTTCCTTCGAGCGACGACAGCGCCCAAGTGGTCGGGAGAGATCGTGTTTCAGCCAATGGCGCCGCACTGTTGGGGGCCGCCGCTCTCGGAGCTCCTACCAAAGATGTCGGCGCAAGTCGACAAGAATGCGCCGGCGGGCGCAGACACGAAGAGTTGGAAGTATTGAGCGAGGACGCGTCCTTTCCCCTCACACTTCGCAATCTGGCACCCAAGATGCAACGCTGAGGCGCGACCTGCACTTCGTCGCTTCGCCGCGCTCAGACCGGGAGGTACGATGACGTTCGCCGAACAGGATCCCGTGGAGTTCACCGATCAGGCCAACTCCGCACCGGCGTATCCGCCGCGAACTTCCACCGGCTCCGGTCGGTCGGTCGAGGAAGAGGAGGCGAGCGAGCAACGCGAGCGTGAAGCCCAGGTCTCGGAGCGCGAGGTGTCGCGCCGGCCGGTGGCTGACGCGCCCGCGGACACAGGTCCGACGGAGGAGCCGGCGCTCTTCGAGGCCGGCGAGTTGGATAAGCTGAACCGGCGTTGGTCCGACATTCAGGCGAGCTTCGTCGACGAGCCGCGTCGCGCGGTGGAGCAGGCGAACGCGCTCGTGTCGGACGTGATCACGGAGATCGCCGATACATTCGGCAAGCAGCGCTCGCGTCTCGAAGCGCAGTGGGATCGAGGGGGCGAGGTGTCGACTGAAGATCTACGGCAGACGTTTCAACGATACCGCTCGTTCTTCTCGCGATTGCTGGGTCTCTAGCGCACCGCTCGAGGGGAGGGCGGCGCACGCCGCCCTCCTCCGAGTTCCTTACGGACGAGCCTCGGTGTTTTTCGAACGACTTTGCGGCCGTCGAGCCGCAGGCCGGTCTGCGTCCGCCTCGACGGCGATTCGGGTCTGTGCGTCTGGACTGAGGATCGACAAGCTGATTTGTGTCAGCTGCTCGTCCGTCTCGGCTTCTTCGTCCAGTGTCTGCTGAAGTACGGCCACGTCGTCGTTCAAGCCGAGCGCCTCGGCGTAGGTGCGGGCGCACCCGTACGCGGCGATCTCGTAGTGTTCCACGCGCTGCGCCGCGGCGATCAGCGCCGCATCGACGAGTTGCGGATCGCCGTCTTCGTCGATCGCTTCATCTCCCTCCTTGAGAAGCCCTTCCATTCCCTTGCACTTCTTGCCGGTGACCTTCTGCTCCATGCGCTGCCCGATTCGCTCGAGGCGACCCGCCTGCTGACGAGTCTGCTCGAGGTGTCGGGTGAAGCCGGCGCTCAGCTTCGGGTTCGTGGCACGTTCGACCATGTTCGGCAGCGCGTCGATGATCTGCTGCTCCGCGCTATGGAGGTCGCGAATTTGTTCGAGATAGAGATCCTGCAAGGACTCCAAGCTCATTGTTCCACCTCGTTGAAAGACTCATGGACGATCAAAGGAAGTGAAAGCGGGGTGCACGATTCGAGCCCTAGGTGCACGCGTCATGAGTCTCCGCGATTCGGTTTTTTTGCGATGGCACTGTTACTGCACAACTCGGTTCGCCGAACGAAATGCGTCCGGCAACCACTCATGCGAGGAGCGACGATGGCGGACCACGAGAGAGACCGGGTCGATCCGAACGACATCGGCAACGAAGGCGACGAGAACGATCAGACGTCGCGCGGCAGCTCGGGCGACGAATCCAAGAAGCGCGATGGCGGGATGCACGGAAGTCCCGGTAGTTCGTCGAGCGGCGATTTGGCGGGGGACGACAGTTCCTCGCAGAACCCGGGATCCAAGGATCCGGGAACGCAAAGCGAGAGCAGATAGCTGTTCAGTGGTAGACACGATACGGCTCGTCGGGCCGTGGATGATTCGTTCGTCCGCGGCCCGCGAGGCTTCGTCATCCGCTCATAATTGGCCGCCGACGAGCGCCCACACGAGCAGGATGACGAGAATGAGCGTGAGCGTATCTCCGCCGTAGCCCCATCCCCAGCGTTTGCGCCCGTAGCCGTAATAGCCGGGTGTCCAGAGCACGAGAAGAACGATGATGACGATCAGCAGCATAGGTGCCTCGTAAACGTTCGCCGACGAGAACGCATCGATCACGCCAGCCGCGGTCGTGTGACCGCGCGCCGTCGATCGCCGGTTTAGCCGCCATGATGATGAAGCTTCGAGTTACCGGTCTCGCGGTCGTGCTCTTCGGGATTTCCGCCGCCGGATGCAGCGATAATGCTCAGCCCGTCGTGGCGCCGCTCACGGTGCTGAACGGGACGTGGCGCCAACTCGGTGAAGTCCCTGGTTCGAGCGAGGTTTGGACGCTCGCCGTGACGGCGGGCGGCATCGCCGGCACCGGCACGTGGACGGCCGAGGCGTGCTGCGGAGGAACGACCGCGATCACGGGGGCAGTGGACGCCAGCGGCATTCACCTGGACGTCAGGCCCGTGTCGCAGACGGGTGGGGTTCCCGGTGCACATCCGCCGTCGCATTTCGACGGCGCGTTGGTCTCGCCGAACCTGATACAAGGCGCCTTCGCGGGCGCCGCGGGACTGGTGCAGTTCCAGCGTCAGTAGGCTGAACGCAGTGTTGGGCGACCGATCTCAAAATTGAGTCTCTTGCCAAACGGCCGCGGGCCAGCAAAGCGAAGATGCCACCGGAGTTGCCGAAGGTTTGCAGCTCCACGGCAGACTGTTATAAGATTCAATTCGCCGTGACCGATGCTAGTATCGCTCCTGCCCTCGACGCCGTAGTTGCATTCTTCGACGCCCTGCGCGCGGAACAGTGGGACGCCGCCGCCGACATGGTCGACGCGGACGCGGCAGCCGCGTTTCGCGCGGCGGAGTTGGCCTCCCTTACCGGATGGGCGCAGCATCGCGATGCGATGATCGCCGCGCGCGAACGTGGCGAGAGCATGGGGTGGTCGTCCGGCGGGCGCCTCAACCAGGCGCTACTCGACCAATATCGCGACACTCCGATTCGAGGGATGCCTGGCGCCGCCCGGCAGGCTGTAGGTGCTTTCGCCCACGTCCGCGCACGGAGGCGCATGACCAGCCGTCTGTCGTACTCGCTCGGGCTAGCACTGTGCGCGGGCCGGCTGAACGTGCAACTGCCGAAGCGGGTTCACACGTCGATCGACAGTGTAGTGCTGGTTCGCACAGCCGTACCGGGATGGCCGTGTCCGACGTGCCTGCCCACGCGCGTCGTGCTGCGGCGCGATGCAATCGACTCGACGACGCTCGCGGCGTTCAAGCAAAAGGCAGACAGCATCGGGTTCGATGACCTACCCGCAAACGTCATGGGCGTCAGCTTCTGCCGCGTCGTCCGCAGTGACGCGAGCTGGTTGGGGTGAATTCGAATAGCTTCGACATCGTATCGATCCGTCACGCGGAGACGTCGGACATGCAAGCCTTCACACTATCGAACATCCTCTTCCTCATCGTCCTGGGCGCCCTGCTCGCGTCCATGTTTACACAGATGCGGGCGCAGCGGATGCTGGCCAAGCACAACGGCGACCTGCGTCTAAAACTCGACGCGCAACTGGCCGAGGCGGTGGCGAACCGAGATCGTGCCGAGCGGCGGTCGCAGGAGATGCGTCAGACCCAACACGAGACGCTCGAGCTCAGACGACGAGAGATCGCACTGCGCGAGGAACAGGCCGCGTCGCTCCGCCAGCTGGTGACGATGCACGAGGAGCTATTGGCCTCGCTGCGGGGACGAGGCTAGACCGTTCGCCTCATCGCACGCCGTGCAGGGCGTACCATGCACGAACGCGGTCGAACATCAGTGGATTCGAACGGGGAGCCAAGTGGCCGCCGTCGTATACGTAAAGGGCGTTCTCCACGCCGTGATCGCGAAGGACGCTCGCGAGACGCTCGTCCCAGGTGAGGGGAACGGTTTCGTCGGCCGATCCGTGGTGCAGTTGGTACGGCACGGTGATCCGGGCGGCTTCGTCGACGGTCGGTGCCGGCGCGATGCGGGACTGTGGAGGACGAACGCCGCCGCCGGTATGTGAGGCCACCTGAACGTCGCCACGATACTCGGCGAGCCAAGCGACTTGCAGGTAGGCGCCGAGGCTGTGACCATGCGCCGCGACGCGACTGTTGTCGACGTAGGGAAGGCGACGCAGCAGTTCCCTGGTCATGTGCGCGCGCAAGACGTTGGCGCGCGACGCGCCGGTCTCGGACGGCCTGCCGGGCGCGCCGAACGGAACGTCGACCGCATGTGTGTAATCGACGGCGATGCAGACGAAGCCCCACGTGACCATCGTCCGGCCGACCTGGCTCGCGATGAATCGCGCGTTGCCGCCGGATCCGTGGCTCAGAACAACCGCCGGAAAAGGACCAGGGCCGGCCGGAACGAGAATGACTCCCGTCAAGTCGTACCGAACGCCGTCGACGGAGCCGCGAAAGGACCATGGTGAACCGGATGCGTCGCGCGGATCGCCGGCGATCACGAACGCGCCGGAATCCGGGAGCGATGCGGACGCGTTTGACGCTCCCGCGCCACCGACGTGCGACTGCGATGCGCAGCCGAGGAATGCGAATGCGGCGACGACGCGTAGCGATCGTTTCAATCGCGACGCTCGGCGTGGCGCTTGAGGCCGGCGGCGAAGGAATCGATCTCGGGTTGTCGATCGCCGACCGATTTACCGATCAGTCCCGACAGCGGGCCACTCATTACAAGGTGCATGTGGAATTCCGTTCCGCCGGGCGAGGGCACGATGGTATAGGTGCGGCGGCCGACGAAGAGCCCGAAGGGGAGGCCGCCGGTCCAGACCATCCGCGTTGGCGCCGCGAGCTCGGTGACGCGCATCGGGACGCGGCGCGTGGCGCCATCGCCGAGGCGGACGCGCGCGGTGATCCGGGCGCCGGGTGAAAAGCTGCCCTCGATTCCGAGGACCTCCGGATTCCAGTCGGCATATCGGCTGGCGTCGGTGAGAATCTCCCAGACGCGAGCGGGAGGAGAGTCGATGAGGACCTGAGTTGAGTATTCTATCACCGGTGGTCTTGTGGGCGGGAGGATCGATGATGGCTTGCTACTGCTTTGGCGTCAACGAACGGAGGGGATCTTTGCGGAGAGGAGGGCGCGGAAGTACGCTTAGGTGTTGTGTTCTTCGCGATCAGGTGCGTCGTGGAAGAGGGCTGTCAGACCAGCATCGAGGTTTCAGCAGCGGGATGGCGAGTCGTGAGAGCTGCGTTGGCGTCCTCACGCAGATCTACAGCCGACGCGGGCCGATGATCTATCCGGTGTACGCCGCGATGCTCTTCGCCCTCGGACTCTTCCTTTCCCGCGCGTCGGGATTCGGGTTCGGCGCTCGCCTGTTGGTCTGCTTCGCCGCGGTGCTACTCAGTACGGCGATCACGTTCATCGCCGCGCTCGTACTCGCCGGGCGGGCTCGTGCGCGCCTACTTGCCGAGGGACGGACTCTCGCCCCGGGGCACGCGCCGATCTGGTTTTTGCCGCTGGTCCTCGTGCTTCTCGTGACGGCGAGCGCGGGCGTGGCCTATGTCGCCTCGTAGTCGCCGATGGCGACGGCCGGCCCTTTCTATGGAGTACGCGTGCCGACTAAGATGAGGTGAGTCTGCCGACGTAGGCCGACAGCCTCTCAATTCGATCGCGCTCCCCGAGCTCCGCCGTTTTTCGGCGGAGCTCTTTTCTTTCCGTCACGGCGTGCGGACTTGGAGAACTCTCATGTTGTTCAGCGTGCGCACGGGCAATGCGTCATTGGGCCTCGTGGACTTGCCCGCCGGCCGCCTCGTTGCCGCGCGATTGGAGCGTTCGCCCGAGTACGATGCGGTGGCGGCCTTGGTCCGAGAAGCCACCGACGCCTTTCTTCACCTGGGGCTCTTCGACGCTGTCGCGCCGATGCTTCCTCCCATTTCGGCCGACAGACGCCGCTGGCGGAGGGCTCTGGCTCTCGCGGCGCGTCTGCGGCTCACGTTGGCCGATACGAGCGGCGAAGATGCGCGGGCGGACTTCGTGAATCTTCTCGAGAGCCCATCCGACGGCGGGATCGTTGTGCTTGCGAGTTTCGCGACTGAGGCGAGTGCGGTCGGAGCACTGCTGTCGCGGATCACCCAAGGAAGCCGCTCGGGCGCGCCGGCTCGATAACCGGCGGCCGGTCTAGCGGCGATTTCGCGTCTCTCGTTAGTGCATCCAACCACGCCAAACTGAGAGACTCCGTGGCCCTGCCATCCGAGGTCGTCGACAGCCCCCGCGTGCCCCGCATCGGGCCGTACTCGCAGGCGATTCGCGTCGGGAACAATCTGTGACACATCGACGCCGCGGTATCAATCTGCGCACGTCGCTGCAAAATCTTGGCGTCGCGCCATGGTCGCGGTGCCGCGATGATTAACTTGGCGCGCTCGGGGTCAGTGTGCGCGCGTAAATAGACGAATCATCAGGGCAGGTCGTGCATGGCATACAGTCGAATCGCGGTGACGCTCGAGTTGTTCAAGCGAGATTGGCAGAAGATCGTCGGACCACACCTCGGCGCGGCCAGCGGGCCGACGGCGCTCGACGAGGATGGCACGCTCCACCTCTGGGTCGCGACGCCGGCGTGGCAAATGGATCTGACGGAGCTGGAGTCGGAGCTGATCGCGCGTTTCGACGCAGTGCAGCTGTTCGGGCTGCCGGCGGACGTGCAGGGCACGCCGATCCGAAGGCTGCAGGCGACGCTGTAATAGAGCGGCCCGACTGAGGCCTGAGACCAGCATCGAGCATACAGCGTCGAGGTTGTGAGGGCGAGAGCTGCGTTGAACTCCACGTGCCTTGACTCGCCACTGCGACCAAACCCAGGCCTCAGGACTGCCCTCAGTCCTGAGGCTTGAGCCGCTACGGAGTTACGGCTTCTTCGGAACAACCCCTGGCTTGAACAGATCCGCCAGGTCGTGCGCCGTAACCGCATCCCCGAGGTACGGCCCGACGTGGAAGATGTTCTGCATCGTGCGGAGATCCGACGAATGCGTGTAGAAGATGTCGCTGGCGTACGGGAGGCCTTCGACGTTGTCGTGCGCGCGGGATGAGATGACGATCTCGGCGATGGTGTGCGTCAGGTCGTCGGGATTGTCGCCGGTCGCGTCCGCCTCGGACTCGTCGAACCAGATGATGATCGCGCCGTGCTGCTTGTAGGCATTCGATGCCATGATCACTGGAACGATCTGCGCGAGGAAATCGTCGCCCTGCTTGATCTTGGCCGGGTCGCCGGTGAGCCCCTTGTAGCCCGCCGCGAGGGCGGTGTGCATGTCGTTGAACTGGTTTGGCGTGATCCAGTTGTATTCCGCGACTTGGTCAGCGGCGAGGTCCATGAACAGCTGTTGCAGCGGAGCGTAGTTCTGTGATAGAGGGTTCGAGGGAGTGAGATCATTGCCGCCGTTGGTGTTCGTGAAAAAGACCATCGGATTGTGCTTCGCGGCATAGTTCAGCTGAGAGGACACGTCGAACGCGTTCGCGTAGCCGGCGGCGTAGTTTCCGCTGAAGCTCTTGAGGGGAACGGTCCACTGATCCCTGGGCAACGGGATGTTGATGAAATGGCCGGCGGCGTCCTTCGGGAGGTCGACGTCTTCCTGGTACGACCGCCACGTTCTGCCGGCATCCTGGAGCAAGCCGGTGAGGTGCAGCGGCGTGTCCTGATTGGTCGGCCCCTTGGCGTCGAACGGATCGTTGTCGTTCAACACGCCGAAGTTGGTGCCGGCCTCGGCCCAGAGATAGTTGGGCTCTGACGGGTGGATGTGGGGGTTGTTGCCGCCGGGCGTGGCGAGAACACTGCGGTAGTTCGTGGCGTAGGCGACCTGCTCACTGATGTGAACGAGCGACCCGTTGACCATGGCGTAGGCCGAGCCGTCGACGAGACTGTTGATGAACGGCGCAGCCGGGTTCTGGAAGATCTGTTGGATGGTGCCGGTGAATTGGTTCGCCGGCTGCGTCCAATTGTGGTTCTCCATCGCGATGACGAACACGGTCTTGATTTGCTGCGCACCGGCGTCACTGCTGCCCAAGCTGGCGAGAAGGGCGAACGTGCCAATCGCGCCAGACCATCTCACGTGCGACATTGACTCCTCCGATTGAAGCGGGTTGAACATCGTGGGCCCGCAGGATCGCTCGTGACTCTTCCATTCAACGGGGATTCGGGTCACGATTCCGAAACACGAAGTTCTCGGTCGCGGTGTCCGAACCGTGCGGCTTCGCTAACGAATGCTTGTGTCGGTCGACATGTCTTCCTCGAACGGATCGACAGAAACGCCTCAGGGCCGTTTCGCTGTGTTCCACGAACCAATTCGCGTAACGCTTACGCGGACGGTCGGCATCGCCACCGTCGCGGCCGCCATCGCGGCTCTGTGGGCAGGTGGTTTTCGCCATTGGCCAGGGCTGGCCGTGTTGATGCTGTGGCCCGCGTTCGGCGGACACTGGGTCGACGTTTTCTTTCTGAATGTCTTGCGGCCGAATCTTCCGCCGACGCCGCTCGTTCAACGCGGCGCGCGATTAGCAACCTGGTTTGTCGCCGGCGTCGTCCTGGCGCTGGGCGCCCGGTTGACGGCAGGACTCATCTTCGCGCACCTGTCCATGGGATGGCTGACCTGGCCGAGGGCCGGCTTGGGCTTCGTCGGCGTCGAGCTCGTGACGCATGCCGCGCTGCATCGGCGCGGACGCGCGAGCTTCTACGATGGGCTCGGATGACTCCGGCGGAATATGCCTGACCATTCGGTGTCCAGGCTCGCGAAGCGGGTGACTCAGTCGATCGCACGCCGGCAGCGTGTCGCGCGCTGGGGAAAAGCGCTCGTCGTGCCGACGCTCGTCGCAACTTTCTACCTGTCGCGATGGACGGGCTGGTTCGCCGTCGCCGGAGTCGCTCTATTCTTCGTCGAGGCCATCGCGATCATGATGGGCGAATTGCAGCGGTGTCCACGCTGCGAGGGGCGGCTCCTGACGGGGCGAGGCTGGCAGGAAGAGTTCGAAGGCACGTGCCCGGAGTGCGGCTATCCAATCGATTGACGGCCAGGGTGATCTACTGGAACGGTGACGACGATGTCGGCACTCGAAGGCGCAAACCCCAACGTCGTTGACGAGCATCGCTCCTTGGCTCTCGGTTCCCGACGCGGGTGCCGCTCTCCGTTTCTACACGGCGGCGTTTGGTGCGGTCGAGTCGGAGCGGCTCGAAGACGCTGGGATCGTGGTCGTCGGTGATCCCGATCAGCTATTCGGGCGCGCGGTCGCGGGCGGTGCAAACGCGGTGGCATCGATGCACAACGCACACGGTTGGCGCACGGGCCGAGTGGCCGATCCATTCGGCCACCACTGGGAGTTTGCGAAGCCGCTCGAGTGAGCTCTTTGCCCCTCTTCCGCGCACTTCGCGGTAGTCTCGTCCTCTTACTTGCCGCCGGCTGTAGACGATGGGTCGCTTGGCTGCCGCCGGGCCTAACATTCGCCCGCCCAACCAATCAACTCAGCCGGGTGTCCATACTCCCACTATGGGAGGCAACGTGAGACTCTCCGGTGAGCTTCGAAACGCCATCCGCAGCCTCGCCCGCGTTCCCGGGATGACGGTGGCCGCGGTCCTCTGCGTCGCGCTCGGCGTTGGTGGGGCGACGGCGGTGGCGAGTGCGATCAGTCGGGCGCTGTTGCAACCACTCCCGGTGCGCGACCCCTGGCAGCTGGTCGCCGTTCACCGGATCACGCCGCAGTCGGGGCCCAACGGAACGTGGCCCCAGTCTCCCGCCAACTACGCCGATCTCGCGCGCGATTCGCGAACGGTCAATTTACTTGCCGCCGTCAGGTTCGGAACGGCGTTCGTGAACCTCGGCTCGGAAACCGTACAGGCGTCGCAGCTCTACGTCACCGGAAATCTGTTTCCGATGCTCGGCGTGACGGCCGAGTTCGGCCGGCTCATCACCCCGGCTGACGACCGACTCGACGCGCCGATCACGGCGATGCTCAGCGACGAATTCTGGCGCGAGAAGTTCCGCGCCGATCAGTCCGTCGTCGGCCGCACGGTGGACATCGACGGCACGCCGACCACGATCGTCGGCATTACGCCGCCGCAGTTCCGCGTCCCGCATGGCTCGAACGTGCTCCACTCGGACGTCTGGTCGCCGATTCGGTTCACGCCGAACGTACTCGCCCAACGGAGGAGCAACTCGCTGCTCATGCTCGGCCGGCTCGCGCCCGGAGCGACAACGGTGTCCGCGGAGGCTGAGCTCAGGAGTTTGTTCGCGCGGCTCGTGGACGAATACCCCGACCTCAAGGGCGACAACGTGCGAGTTGCCCCGCTCGCCGCGGAGAGCGCGGCGACGGTGCGTCAGCCGCTACTTCTTCTCTTCGGTGCCGTGTGCATGGTGCTGCTGATCGCCGCGACCAACGTCGCGGCGCTGCTTCTCGCGCGAGGCGTCCAGCGCCGGCGAGAAGTCGCGGTTCGCACGGCCCTCGGCGCATCGCGCTGGCACGTCATGGTACCGGCGTTGGCCGAGAGTGTGATCATCAGCATTTCGGGAACGGCGCTCGGGCTCGCGCTTGCGGTCGCGGGCGTGCGGACGATCGGTGCACTCGCGGCCGCGCGCATGCCGCAGCTCAGTGGGCTGAGCGTCGATTGGCGCGTGATCGCGCTCGGCGTGGGAATCGCGGTCGTAGTGAGTCTCGCGTGCGGAGCGGTGCCCGCGTGGCGCACGACGACGATCGATCCGCACGAGGCGCTTCGCGGCGGCCGAGGAGGCGGAGCCGGACGAGAGCATCACCGCGCGTTGCGGACCCTGGTCGTCGCCGAGATCGCGCTCTCGCTCGTGCTGCTCATCGGCGCCGGGTTGATTCTGAAGGCATTCGCGCGCCTGCTGGGCAAGGATCCGGGGTTCGAGACGGCGCACGTGCTCAAGCTCGACGTCACCGTCGCGAGCGCGCGCTATCCCAACAATTCGTCCACGCGGCGATTCCTCGAGCCGGCGCTCGACGCCGTGCGCAAGTTGCCGGGTGTCGAAGCGGCGGCGTCGATCAACGTGGTGCCTTACGAGAACTGGGGCTGGAACAGCAACATCCGCTACGAGGGGGTAGGAAAGGAAGACCCGACTCGCATGCCCCTCGTCGAACAACGCGCCGCGACACCCGAGTTCTTCTCGGTCACGCGCCAACGGCTCGTCGCGGGCCGGCTGCTCAACGCGGGCGACGATGACAGTCCGAAGGCAGCGCCGGTGGTCGTCGTCAACGAGGCGCTGGTCAAGCGCGACTTGAAAGGAGCGAACCCGATTGGCCATCGCTTCTACATCTCCGACACGTCGTTCGCGACGATCGTCGGCGTGGTGAGTGACATCCGCAATGTGGGTCCGGTCGCCAACCCGGCGCCCGAGATGTATTGGACGTATCTGCAAGCGCAGCCGGGCGCGAGCGGATTCCCGATCATGATTCGCACGCGCGGCAATCCGACTGACGTCGTCGCGGGCGTGCGGCGCGCGATCCGTGAGGCGGATCCGACGGCGGCGATCTCGAATGTGAACGCGATGCCGGACATCGTCGCCAAGAGCCTTGGGCGGACGCGTTTCTATATGCTGATGCTCGGCGCGTTCGCGGCGGTCGCGCTCGTGCTGACGGTCGCCGGGCTGTACGGCGTGCTGAGCTACGCCGTCGCGCAGCGTACTCGCGAGTTGGGGATTCGAGTGGCGCTTGGCAGCTCGCGCGCCCGACTCGTCCGGCTCGTCACCGTCGATGGAGCGGAGCTGGTCGGTCTGGGGGCGCTTTTCGGGTTGGTAGCGAGCTTCGGACTCACGCGATTCATGAGGTCAATTCTGTACGGCGTGAGCCCGGTGGATGCGTCGACGTGGTTGTTCGCGGGCGTGAGTCTCGTCCTCGCGACGCTGCTCGCGACCGTCGTGCCGGCGATGAAAGCGTCGCGGGCGGATCCTGTCATCGCGATGAGAATCGAGTGAGGCGCGACCCACTAAGAAAATGCAAGCTCAGCGGCGCCAATTGCGTCGTGTGGCAAACTCGTGACCCGGCCGACACAGGTCGCGGAAACTCGCCCGCCATCGTTCTGTCAGCGGAGGAAGTGACGATGACAAGCGTGAGAATCGATCTCGTCGTGTTCGGCGTGGAAGGAACCACGATCCGGCCGGCGGAAGTTGGAAACGACTGCATGCGCAACGCGCTCGTCGCCGCCAACGTACCGGTGACGCGCGACGCGGTGGTCGAGATGGCTGGAGTCCCCAAGACAGTCGCGATTCGAAGACTCATCGAGAGGTTCATCGGTGCCGACCGCGCGACCGACGAGCGGGTGAGCGAAATCCACGCGGACTTTCTCCACCGCGTCACCGATCAATATCGGCGGGGCGCCGGCGTGGAACCGACGCCGCACTGCGAGGAAACGCTCGTCCGAATGAAGCACGCCGGCGTGCGCGTCGCGCTCGTCGCTCCGTTCGGCAGAGTGGTTCTCGACGCTTTGCTCGAGCGTCTCCGATGGCGCAGCCCGGGTTTGATCGACGCCACCGTGTCCGTGGATGAAGTGGGACGCGGCCGCCCCTTTCCCGATTTCATCATGAGAGCGATGTCGCTCACCGGCGTGCGGCGAACCGACGCGGTCGCGGCGGTCGGCGATACCCCGATCGATCTCGAGATGGGCGCAGCCGCGGACTGTGGACTCGTCGTGGGGTTGATGAACGGATCTCACACGGCGGCGCAACTCCGACACGCCCCGCACACGCACCTGATCTCACACCTCGGCGTGTTGCCGAGGCTCGTCATCGGTCACGGACTGATCCCGGCGTCGCCAAGGGCTGCGGCGACGTCGTCGGCGTAAGCGCTAGCGCGCCAGCTTCTCCCGCAGTGGCCTGAAGCCGACGCGAAGATCCTCGACGAGGAGTTGCGGCTGCTCCCACGCGGCGAAGTGTGTCCCTCGGTCGTGCCGCACGAAGTAGATCATCTTCGAGTAGGCGCGCTCCGCCCAGCTGCGCGGAGCCGCGTAGATCTCGTCCGGAAAAACAGTGACGACGACCGGGATGGCCACGCCCCTCGCATCGAAGAAGCCGCCGGCGGCCGGCAATTGACGTGTGTCCCAGTAGAGCCGGCCGGATGAAATCGCGGTATTCGTCAACCAATAGAGCGAGACATTGTCGAGAATGTCGTCGCGGGTGAGCCCTTCACGCCGCCCGTCGAAGACGCGCACGATGAGATCGTAGCTGCGCGCGTCGTGGTCGATCATCCATGCGGCGAGCCCCACGGGCGAGTCGGCGATCGCGTACAACGTCTGCGGGCGGAGGCCCATCTCGTTGGCGTAGCCCAGCCCCTTCTTGTAGAAGAAGTCGAGCTGGTCGAAGGCGTTCTTCTCCTCCGCCGAAAGACCGGCCGGCGCCGGTCCACCCATCGCGAGCACCTTGGCGATCTCGGGCGGTACCGTGGCCGGCATGTTCGTGGAAATGCCGAGCAACTCCGGCGGCGCTTGAAGAGCCATCGTCTCCGAAACCGCGTTTCCCCAGTCGCCGCCCTGCGCCACGAACTGCTTGTACCCGAGGCGACGCATGAGCGTCGTCCATGCGCGCGCGATGGTGATGGGATTCCACCCCGGCGCGGCCGGCTTGCCTGAGAATCCGTACCCCGGAAGCGACGGAATCACGACGTGGAATGCATCGGCGGCCGTGCCGCCGTGCGCGGTGGGATTGACGAGCGGATCGATGACTTTCATCTGCTCGATGATCGAGCCCGGCCAGCCGTGGGTGATAATGATCGGCATCGCATTCTCGTGCTTCGAGCGCACGTGAATGAAGTGGATGTCGAGGCCGTCGATCGTCGTCATGAATTGCGGCGTGGCGTCGAGCTTCGCCTGGCAATTGTTCCAGTCGTACTCGCTGCTCCAATAGCGAGCGAGCTTCTGGATCGTGGCGAGTTGAACGCCTTGCGACGCGTCGGGGACCGTCTCTCGCTCGGGCCACCTGGTAGCGGCCACGCGGCGGCGCATTTCAGTCACGTCCCCGTCCGGAAACTTGGGATGGAACGGACGGACGTCGTTCGCCTCGCCCTCGCTGCCCGTCTCAACTTCCGCCATCACGTCGGTCATGGCCAATAATCGTCTAGAGAAAGCGGCAAGCCCCAGGGGGCCCGCGGCGATGCCGGCGGCTGCGGCGGTGCAGAAGCGACGGCGATTGAGCCTGCGCATCCGGCAAATCTTCGTCGACCGGTCGTTTCGTCACATTGGACGATCGTGCCGACGAACGCCGCGTGATGCTCGCGGAACGGGCCCGTCAGTCTTCCGAGTGGAGCAGGACGGCGCCGGCTGTCGCCGCGCCGACGACGAGTGCGTCTTCGACGAGTGCAGCCGCGAACGCCGGGATGCGTTCGCTCAGCGCGCGTCGCATTCTATAGGTGAGGTGCGCTCCCGCGAACGCGATCAAGCCGCCGAGGATGGCGGAGCCGGTGCGGCTTCGTCCGGTGCGATTCGCGACGATGGTGCCGATGAGTGCCCCCGCCGCAACACGTCCGACGATCAGCCGCGGAGCAACGCGACTCGGGACGCTCGGGACCTTGTCGTAGATCAACTCCCCGGCCGCGAACAGCCTCGGCGGTCTCCGGCCTGACACGGCGGCAACGCCGGAGAACGTGCGCGCGCCCGACGCTGAGGCGAGAAGCGCCAACGGCAACAATGCTCTTCGTGGTTTCTCAGGCATGACCCGAGAGACAGCAAGGAACCGGCCGAACTGGTGCGCGCGACCTACGGGCGGGGCGAGACGGGCTTGTCTGGACCGTTCTCGCTGTCTTTGTCGGAGCTCGATGCGCCAGCGACCTGACGAACGCCAAAGCCGTCAAGTGATCTAAGGAATGTTGCGCGGCTTGCGGTCGCGCCTCTAACGGTTCGCCCGCGAACTCGTCGTTCTTGCGAGAGGCACTATGCGGAAGCCAATGCGCTCGCAGCTCAGCTTCGCCGGTGTCGAGCCAATCGATGACTGAGGCGTGTTCGGCTAGCTTGAGGCTGAGTCGTTCGAGCGCCTCATCTCGATGGAGAGTCGCATGACCAAGCCAGCCAAGAATACGATTTGCCTCTGGTACGACAAAGACGCCGAAGATGCGGCTCACTTCTACGCCAACACGTTTCCCGATTCGCACGTCGGCGCGGTGCACCGCGCGCCGGGGGACTATCCGTCAGGGAAACAGGGCGACGTGCTGACCGTCGAATTCACCGTGATCGGCATCCCGTGCCTCGGCCTCAACGGCGGGCCCACCTTCAAGCACACTGAAGCGTTCTCGTTTCAGATCGCGACTGACGACCAAGCCGAAACGGATCGCTATTGGAACGCGATCGTCGGCAACGGCGGGGAGGAGAGTGCGTGCGGATGGTGCAAGGACAAATGGGGAGTGTCCTGGCAGATCACGCCGATCGCGCTGACCAAAGCGATCACCGATCCGGACCGCGCCGCCGCCAAGCGCGCGTTCGACGCGATGATGCCGATGACCAAGATCGACATCGCCACCATCGAAGCGGCACGCCGCGGCTGACCATGCGTCTTGGACGCGTGCTCTTCCTGATACTGGTTCCTCTTGCGTCCGCGATCGGGCAAGGGAACACCGGTGCGGTGAATGGAGTCGCCAAGTCCACGGAAGACGGCGCGCCGATATCGTTCGCTCTCGTTCGCCTGCTCCCGGTCGATTCGGCGAGCGGCGGCGGACAGCAGGGCATCACGAGCGCGCAGGGGCGATTTCAATTCTCGTCGGTCAAGCCCGGCGCGTATCGGCTTCAGCTCCTGCGCATCGGATTTCGGCCCGTGACGTCGCCGACTCTCGAGGTGCGGCCGGGCGAGACGACCGAGCACGAGCTTCGCGGCTCGATGGTCGGTCTTCCTCTGCCAACCGTCATGGTATACGCCGACGGGACGTGCTTGAGCGGCGAGCGCGTCGCGCACGATCCGTACCTGTCGGCGCTGTGGAACGACGTGAGGCAGGGTGTCGAGATTCGCCGCTCGTTCGATCAGCGATATCGATACAAGCGAGAGCTCGCGCAGACGAGCGAGACGCTCGTGCCGTCCCGGCCGGCGATGCGACGCCAGCGGGCGGACACCACGACCAACGAACCCGACTCGGCGCTCGTTCGCGAAGAACGCGTGCGCGCACAGCGCGCCAAAGAAGGCTTCGGAAAGGGGAACAGCTTCACGCTGCCGGACGAGCGCGAGCTGCTCGACGACTCATTCCTCGGCACGCACTGCATCGTGCCGAACGTTCTCGGCGAGAATGGCTCGACCGGGGTGCAGTTTCGACAGGGCTCACGTGGCGAGGGCGGCTTCGGCCTTCAAGGCACGATCTGGGTGGATGCGACGACTCGCCTCATGCAACGGTTGGAGCTCGAGCATCTCGACCGCGACAAACCGATCAGCCAAGTCACGGTTCGCTATGCGGACATTGCGATAGCGGGGACACCTCTGCGTCTCCCGACCAGCGGCTCGTTTTCCGCCCAGTTGGCGAACGCGCCGCGCGGAACGACCGCGATCGGAACGCTAGCGTTCAACTATTGGGGGTTCGAGGACGTTCGACCGAGGTAACGACCCTCGCGCATTCGTCCGCGCACTGCTGCCGCCGTTGAGGACCTGAGCCTTCTCGGGATAGTTTCTTTCCACCCACCCTCAGGACAATTGATCATGAGCGACGAGAGACTCCGCGGTGTTGTCGCGGCAGGGCTGGTGATCGGCGCGCTGTTGGGAATGGCCGGCACGTTCGCCCCCTCTCCCGAGCTCCGCGCGCTCGCGTGGGGCGCCGATGGCACGGCCCTCGTTCTCGCCGGCGCGCTGCTCGTCGTCCATCACCTTCGCGAAGGCCACGAGCTGTTGGCGGCTGGCTTCCTCGTCTTCGTGGCCGGCGAGACGCTCATCGTCTCCGCGTCGGGAATGGACCTCGCGGCGAGCGCACCACTGTTCGCCGCTGGTGCAGCGCTGTGGGCGGCCGGTCTCGCGTTGGTCAGCGCGTCGCCGCTGTTACCGGCGTTCGTGAGAGGCACAGGCGCGATCGCGGCGGTTCTCTTCGCCGTCACGGCGGTGCGAATATTTCTCGGAGCGCCGCTGAATCCGCTGTCGTCGCCGCTGCCGTTCGACGCGTACCCGTTTCTGGCGCTCACGCTCCTCGGGTGGGCCCGGTCGCACCTCAGGAGACCGGCGCGACGTGCCGCGTCGGAGGGCGAGCTCCAAATCTGATGTACTGACTCGCAAAGCTGTTCATGTAACAAGAGGCGGACGGGTTTCGTCGTGCTGAGGCGGCGGTCGATTTTGGGAACAGCCGTCCCTGAATCGGTCAGATTCGGGAGACAGGCGAAATAGGCGAGAAATGACAACCCATTGGCATGGGCTCGCGATGCTCGCCGTCGCGACCACAGTCCCGTATTACCGGGCCGAGCGGCCACGCCTACAGCGAACCGCAATTTGGGTCGACGTCGTCAAGCGCGGATGGATGTTGGGCGACGCGCTCAACGTCGCGCGGCCTGTCGGAATCAATTCAGACGACACCGTCGGACTGTTCCGGAACGTCCCCAATTCTGGAGTGGCGGAGCGCATTACCGTGGCGGTTCGGGCGAGCTTCGAACGACAGGTTGGAGATTCAGAGCGGCGCGAAGCTCGGCGACAGCCTGATCGTGTCCGACGTGTCCCAGTTCGACGCCGTGAATCGTATACGTCTCGAATGAGGCGAAGCATCGCGGTCGTTCATCACAATTCACACCAGGGGCCTTTCAACTAGCGTTGGGTTGACGTAGCCTCCTTCGATGATGCGCCTCGTGTTGAGTCTCAACAGCCTCCTGTTCGATCACGATCGCGGAACCGATCGTGTCGCGGCGGCTCTCCTCGTCGTCGCCGCACTCGCCGGGATTTCGCGGAGCGGGGAAGGCTTCGTCACGTGTTTGGGGATGGCCATCCTCATGTTGACGGCCCGCGCACGCCGTCGAATCTGACGGATCTCGCGCCGACGCACGGCCACGTGGCGGCGTAGTGTGAGAGGAGGTAAAATCGAATCTCCTCGACCGAGACCCGCCTCCTGTCCGACGAGCCACTCTACGACGTCATAGGGCAAGGCTACACTCGACAGCGGCGCCCTGATCCGCGGATCGCTGCCGCGATCGAGACCGCACTTGGCGACGCGGGCTCCGTACTGAACGTCGGGGCGGGCGCAGGGTCGTACGAGCCGCGCAGCCGGCGGGTCGTGGCGGTCGAGCCGTCGCGCGTGATGATCGCGCAACGGGACAGTGAGTCAGCGCCGGTGGTACTCGGACGCGCCGAGCGATTGCCGTTCGCCGACGCGTCGTTCGACGCCGTGCTCGGCGTGCTCACGTTGCATCACTGGTCCGACCAGATGGCCGGTCTCCGCGAATGCACTCGTGTGGCCCGTTCCCGAGTCGTGTTGCTCACGTGGGACCCGGAGCCGGGCGGGTTTTGGCTGACGCAGCACTACCTGCCGCTCTTCATGGCGCTCGACCGCGAACAGTTTCTATCGATGGACGCGTTCGCCGGCGCTTTCGGGCCGGGCGCGCGCGTCGAAAGCATTCCGGTGCCGATTCCGCGGGATTGCGTCGACGGATTCTTGGGCGCGTTCTGGGCGCGGCCGGAGGCGTACCTCGATCCGAACGTTCGGGACGGGATATCGTCGTTCGCCCGGATCGATACCTCGGCGGGGCTGGCGAAACTACGCGCGGATCTGGCGGATGGAACTTGGCGCGCGCGATTTGGGCGAGTGCTCGAGTTGGATGCGCTCGACATTGGGTATCGGATCGTTACCGCGGAGCTGTGAGGGCGCCGAACGGCGTCCACTCATTCTTCGCGCAAGGCGCTCAGTGGGTCGATCAGCGTTGCGCGGCGGGCGGGGATGAGGACGGCGGCGATGGCGCTCAGGAACAGCACGGCGACGGCTGCCGCTACGGAGAGTGGATCGCCCGAGATATCGTTGAGGTGGTGCTCGAGGATCCGTACGGCGCCGAGCGACAGCGGTAAGCCGATCGCTGCGCCGATCGCGACGGGACGCAGCCCGTCGAGCATCACCAAGCGCGCGACGTCGGCTCGACGCGCGCCGAGTGCGATGCGGACGCCGATCTCGCTCGTACGGCGCGCGATGGTGTAGGTCGTGACGCCGAAAAGTCCGATCGCTGCCAAGAGCAGCGCCAGCGCGCCGAGGCCCGTCGCGAGGCGCGCGACGAGGCGCTCGTCGCGAATCGTGAAGCGGATCAGCTGACTCACCGGCTCGAGGTCGTCGATCGGCATGAGGCGATCGGCCTCGACGATCGCGCGGCGCACCTGCTGCGTTAGCGCCGACGGGTCGACCGTGGTGCGCACGAGAAGCCGCAGACGCTTCGGCTGCGAGAACTTGGTCGTGCCGCTCTGGTGCAGATACGGGATATAGATGCGTCGCGCGGCGCCGTTGGCACTCGACGTATCGAGCGATTGGCCACGGACGTCGGCCATGACGCCGACAATCGCTACCACGCTCGAGTCGTCGAAGCGCACGAGCTGACCGACGGCACCGGTGCCTCGAAAATAGAATTGCGCGAACGACGCGTTGACGAGCGCGGTATGCGGCGCGATGCCTTCGTCGCTCGCGTCGAGGTCGCGTCCCGCGACGAGATGCGCGCCGAGCGACGCGGCGTACCCGGCACCCGCCTCGTCGGCGGCGGTGCTCGAGTCCTTCGACGCCTGCGGTACGAAGCCGGCGACATGGATATCAGTGTGCCATTCGGTACCGCTGAAGATGCCGTTCTGCGAGTACGACACGGCGGCCACGCCGGGAATCGAAGCAACCCGATCGCGAATCGCGTGCACGACGTTGGCGAGTCGCGCGTCCGCGTATCCCGGAGTCGCCACGTCGAGCTCGGCCTCGATCAGATGATCGCGATCGAAGCCGAGCGGAACGGACTCCGTACGACGCAGACTGCGCGTGAGTATCGACGCGCCCACGAGAAGCACAAGCGACAGCGCGACTTGTCCGCTGATCAGCAGCGCGCCGAAGCGCGCCCCCCGGGTGACGGTGCGCGCGGTCGTGCGCAGCGTCGCCGCGAGATCGACGCGCGACGCGCGGAGGGCTGGCACGAGGCCGAAGACAACCACGGACACCGTCGAGAGGCCGAACGTGAACGCCAGCAGGCCGGGGGTGAGACCGAGCGACACGCTGATCGAGTCACCCTCGCTTGCCATCGTCACCAACGCCCGGCCTCCCCACCATGCGACGAGGAGCGCGGCGGCGCCGCTGAAGAGCGAAAGAAGGAGGCTTTCCGTCAGCAGCTGTCGCACGATGCGCGCTCGGCTGGCGCCCAGGGCGAGACGCAACGACATCTCGCGACGGCGAGCGACGCCTCGCGCGAGCAACAGGTTCGCGACGTTCACGCAGACGATGCCGAGGAGGAGCGCAACACCGAGCATCAGCGCGACGAGCGGATTTCCGAAGGTGTCGCGGATGCTCGAGAGCCCCCGCGCGCCCGGCGCGAACGCGATCGTGAAGCCCCGCTCCTTGATCTCGGCAAGCTCGTCCGGTTTTGAGGTCGCGCGAATGGCCGCTTCGACCAGCGGCGTCGTCTGGGCACGCGCCTGTTCGAGCGTAAGGCCCGGCTTCAGTCGACCGATGAGGAGCAACCACATCATGCGTCGGTCGTCGAGCATCGCGGTGTTCGGGTGCAGACGGTCGCGGAGCGCAACGGGCAACCACACGTCCGTCTTTGCGCCGACGATCTCTCCGCTGAACCCGGCCTGCGCGACGCCGGTGATCGTCAGGCGAATGCCGTTCATCCGGACGTCGCGTCCGACGATGGACGCATCCTGGTGAAAGCGCCGCGTCCAGTACTCGTAGCTGATCGTCGCTTCCGCTGGCGCGCCCGGCTCGTCGGCCGAGGTGTTGAAGGTGCGCCCTGCCGCGGCGCGTACGCCGAGCACGGAGAAGTAGTTGCCGGACACGAGACGTCCGTGCGGATGCTCGACGCTCGCTTGCACGTCGTCGATATACGCGTCCACACGCTCCGCGTCGCCAACGGCGGCGAGTCCATCGAATGCGGTCGCCCGGTTCCGCACGTCCATGTACAGCGGATACGAGTACAGATTGCCGTCTGGCGTGCCATGTCCGCGCGAGTCGACGTAGTGCGGGTCGCCGACGATGATGAGGCGGCCGGCGTTGGCCACGGGTAGCGTCCGAACGAGCACTGCTTCGATGAGTGAGTAGATCGCGGCATTCGCGCCGATGCCGAGCGCGAGGCCGCCGATCACGAGTCCAGTGAGAAGCGCGTTGCGCCTGAGGGTGCGCATGCCGTAGACGACGTCCTGCCTGATCTCGGCGGCGATGCTCGCTCGATGAGCGGCGGTTTCGCGCGCTTCGTCGAGCACGAGCATCTCGCCGCGCGGGCCGCGCACGTCGCCGAACTGTGTGAGCGCCGTCTCGCGCGCCCGATCCGGAGGCATGCCGCCGGCGACGAGCGCGTCGATGCGCGATTGGAGATGGAACAGAATTTCGTCATCCACTTCGCGGGCGAGCCGGGAACGGCTGAACGGAATCCGGAATACGCGGCGCATGCTCTGTTCCCTCTGTGTTAGAGGGGAGTGTAGGGTGCGATACGAGAGGGCGCAAGGGTTCGGGGACAGCCCGGCGGCGGGTCCTCGCTCGGGGTCACGGGATCGGTTTCCGGCTAGCTTAGGGCGATCGGTCGGCTACTGAGGAGCGTATGCGCAAGCAATACTACTTCCGCAAATCTCCAACAGGCTTGCTGGCGTGGGATGTCGACCGGCTCGTGCTGCTCGCGCGGGCGCTTCACGTTCGACCGGTGCCGCTCTCGCAAATCCGGGAGCTGGACGAATCGATCCACGGCGACAACGAGCCGGTGACGTGGCGTTCGCTCGTCGAGCACCTCGAGCTGGTCAACGCCGCCGACCTCTCGTACCCGATCATTCTCGCCGCCGACGGCTGTGTGATGGACGGGCGGCATCGTGTGACCAAGGCGCTGCTCCAGGGGCGTTCGACGATCGATGCCGTGCAGTTCGCCGAAGATCCGCCCCCCGACTACGTTGGAAAGCAACCCGATGAGCTCGAGTACTGAGGAGAGCCCCTCACACGAACCGCTTCGGCGCGGCGACAGTGGTCAAATGGCTGACACATTCGCCGACGATCGGACTGTTCGAGTTCCCGAAACGCTGGTTCGTCGGCTCTGGCTTGCCTTCGCCGTTGGCGTTTTCTCGCTCGTGCTGACGACGATTCAAGGAATCCTCCGTGAGGGGTACGACGGATGGCAGCAGGCCGTGAGCGCGCTGAGCCTCGGTCCGGGTGGATGGATCCAGATGCTGAACCTGATCGTGTTCGGCGTGGTCGTGCTGACCACCGTTCCCGTATGGCGCCGAATTCTCATTGGGGGGAAGGGGAGCACGGCGTATCCGGTCTTCACCACGCTGCTCGGGTTCAGCTTCGTCGTGGTGGGCATCGTTCCGCAGGATCCCGCACCAGGGTACGACCCCGCCGGCTTGGCGCTCACCGCGCCGACGCCACACGGACTCGTTCACATCGCCGTCGCCGGCGTCGCGGCTCTCTCGTCCGTCGTCTGCTTGGTGGTGATGGCGACTCGTCTTGCCCGTGATCCGGCGTGGAGTGGCTGGTCCGCGTATTCGTTGGCGGCCGCCGTCGCGGTGATCGGTTGTGTGACCGTGTATGGCGTTTGGAGCACGAAGTCGAGCGGCTTCGCGGGGACGTTCGAACGCGGGGCGTTCGTCGTGCCGTTGCTCTGGTTGTACGCGCTGCTTCGCCGTCTGGATCGCGGCGCGCCGTTCTCTATCACGACTCTCCCGCCCGAAAGCCTCAATGGCCAACTCTGACTCTCGCGTCACCATCCACATGGCGGCGAGCCTCGACGGGTTCATCGCTCGAAAGGATGGGAGCGTCGACTGGCTCGAGACGTCGGATGAATTCGCTGACGGCGCCACCATGGAGCCGGGATTCGTCGAAGCGTTCCTCAAGACGATCGATTGCTACGTGATGGGGTCGCGCACGTACGAGACGGCCCTGAATTTCGAAGCCAAGGGATTCGGGTGGTCGTACGGCGACAAACCGACGTTCGTCCTGACCCGTCGCGAGCTGCGCAAGGTTCGTGAGACCGTGCAGTTCTACTCGGGAGATCTCGCGCAGCTCGTGACCGAGCGATTGCGGCCCGAGTTTCGGTCCATCTGGTTCGTCGGCGGCGGGCTCGTTGCCGGAGAATGCCTTCGTCGCGGTCTGGCCGACGAAGTGCTCTATTCGATTCTGCCGGTCTTGATCGGCGACGGAGTTTCGTTCTTCGAGAAGCTCGACCGCGACGTCGCCCTGCACCTCGCCGACCTGAAAGCGTACAAGAACGGCATGGTCGAGCTGCGCTACGAAGTTCGATAACCCCGGTTACCGCGTCTCAGCCAATGGGCCACTCTGGAGGTAGACGTGGCGCACTTCGGGGTGTTCGCCCCGAATTCGTTGCTCGATGAGCGCTACGCGCTGGGCGACCTCGTCGGCATCGAGCGCATGATCGAACTGCACCCACATTGCCACGACGACGTCGTCCGGACCGAAATGCAAGGAGCTTGGGCTCGTCGCCTTCACGACGCCCGGCACGTTGGTCGCGATCGAGCAGACATCGGCCAGCACGCGCGGGCCGGCGGCTTCGCCGATCAACAATCCGTGGGTTTCGACCAACAACACGAACGCGATCGCGCCGAGCAGCACGCCGATGGCGATCGCCGCCACGGCGTCAATGCGCGGCATGTTCAGGGCATGGCTCAACGCGAGCCCGAGGAACGCGATGACCAAGCCGACCAAGTCGGCAAAATCCTCGAGGACGATGCTGAAGAGCGCCGGGTTCTTGCTCTCGTGGATCACCGTCCAAGTGCTTCTGCCGCGCGCGTCCTGTCGCAACTGTTTGTAGGCGACGGCGAACGAGGTCGCGTCGAAGATCGCCGACGCGCCGAGGACGAGATATCCCCACCCGGGATGTCCGAGACTGCTCGGGTTCAGCCATTGGCGCACGCCTTGTGCGACGGTGAGCGCGGACCCGAACGAAAAGAAGAGCAGAGCGACCACGAAGCTCCAGAAGTATGCTTCTCGCCCGTGACCGAACGGGTGCTTCTCATCCGGCGGCCTCGCGGCGCGACGTCTGCCGAACAGGAGCAGCAGACCGTCGCACGCGTCGATGAGGGAATGGACGGCCTCAGCCAGGATCGCCGAGCTACCGGCGACGGCGCCCGCGGCGAATTTGGTGGCGGCAACCGCCGCGTTCGCCCCGACGGCGACGTAGATCGCTCTTGGAGAAGAGTCGGACATCTCCGAGGCACCGCGATCACGTTCCGTGCCCCGGTATAGACGAAAATGTAGGACGCCGCCGAGAGTGGTTCCGCGCGCGACAGTAGGGCGCGACGGTGGCCAAGCGAAAGCGTCGCACGCATCGCTGGCCCCTCGACAAGCGCTCCCCGCCGAGCGTTAGTTTGAAGGAGCGCTCTTCGAGGGGCCGATGCTTCGCCAACGACTTCGCGGAATCCTTCGCACCACGATCGTCACCGCTATTCCCTGGACGACCTTGGGGTTTCTGATCGGAATGGTGTTTCGATTCAACCTCATTCCCCACGTCTACATCACTCTGGGACGTCCCGTGCCGGGCGGGCTCGTCGGAGCGCTCACCCTCGCCGGCGCGATCATCGGCGTCATCAACGGGCTCAGCCTGTCGGGCCTCGTTCTCGCGACCGAAAGAAACAAGAAGATCGAGGAGCTTCGCTCCTGGCGCTTCGGCGTGTGGGGCGGCATCGCGACCGCGGGCACACTCGGCTTCGTCTTTCAAAGTTCGCTCGTGGCGGCCGTCGGCGGAGTACTTGGATTTGGCGCCGGCGTGGCGGCACTCGCTATCGCGCGGCGCGCGATCTCACCGAACGACGCGGACGCGCTCCCCAACGCGCAGGACGCGCGCATGGTCATTCGATAGCGGCGCGCTCCGGTGGCCGAGTATCAGCGAAGACCGGCGGGCTCCGACGTCCTCCCGCCGCGAATCGCCGGCGATTCGCCGGCGGCGCGCTCGCCTGAGGGGCAGCTCGGTCTCCTCCACGGGTACTTCACGATCCAAGCGTATGGGGGCCTCTTCGTGAACGTGTACCGGCACCTTCGGCGGGAGGCGGACGCGCTCGACGAGAGCGGCGTCTACGCACTCGACTAGTAGGCCGAGAATTTGCTGCCTCGCCGCGAGGCGGTTCACTCCACGTTCTCTCGGCGGAGGCCAACATGAAAATCGGAATCATCGGCGCCGGCCACATCGGCGGCACACTCGCGCGTCGCCTGAGCGCGCTTGGGCACGAGGTCTCGATCGCAAACTCACGAGGGCCAGAAACGCTCGCCGCGCTGGAGTCACAGTCGGGCGCGAAGGCAGTCACCCTCCTCGAGGCCGCGCGCGGAAAGGATCTCGTGATCGTCGCCATTCCGGAGAAGAGCGTCCGCGATCTGCCGAAAGACTTGTTCGCGCAAGCGGATCGCACGGTCGTCGTCGACACGGGCAACTATTATCCGCAACGCGACGGACGGATATCGGGGATCGAAGAGGGAACGCCGGAAAGCCTGTGGGTCTCGCAGCAGCTCGGCCGGCCTGTGGTGAAGGCGTTCAACACGATGTATGCGAAAAATATTCTGGAGCGCGGCCGGGCCGCCGATCAGTCCGGCCGTCTCGCGCTGCCTGTGGCCGGTGACGATCCCGAGGCGAAGGCGCTCGTGCTCCGCTTGATTGATGAGCTGGGATTCGACGGGGTCGACACGGGCAAGCTGGCCGATTCGTGGCGGCAACAGCCAGGGACACCGGTGTACGGCGCGGAGATGAACTCGGAGCGGGCGCAGGCGGCACTTGGGTCGGCGAGACGAGAGAGACCGGCGGAGTTTCGGGCGGCGTCTACGGCGTAGATGATTGCCTAGGAGCGATGACGTCCTAACAGCGCTGACGTCCTAACGGCGCTGACGTCCTAGCAGCGCTGAGGTCCTAACGGCGCTGACGCCCTAACGGCGCTGACGCCCTAACGGCGCTGACGTCCTAACGGCGCTGACGTCCTAACGGCGCTGACGTCCTAACGGCGTGACGACGGGAGCTTCGCAGCTGATGACGGCGCAACTCCCGAAGGGCGCCGACTTCCGAAGGACGCGAACTTCCGAGCGGCGCGAAGTGCGCGCACTCCCAAAAGGCGCCCCGAGGAAGTCGGCGCTTTGAGAAGTCAGCGCCCTGAGGAAGTGAGCGCCCACGCGGTCGCCTCTACCAGATCGGGGGTCCCCCAACCTCTTACATCTCAGTAAAACGGGTTTTCACCAATTCCAATTCGCGCCATCAGCCGCACAACGTTCACGCAACGTTACAGCGACTCAATCGGCGCGGGTTGAGAGAAAACAAAACGTGATCACCCATTCGAGCGAACCGCCGCGGCGACCGAGTGCGAGAGTGCCGTGGTTTGCGCTGGTGTGCATTGCTCTCGCGATCTTCTGCGGATGGTCGGTGGTTCAGCTCTCGCCGCAGAAGAGCCTCTTCGCAACGAATGCATCGAGCAGGTTCTCCCGAATACCACTGCCGGATTCGTTGCAGTTCGTCGAAGACCACGCCTTCGTCGTGGTCGTCACCTTCGTTCTCGCCCTGATCATGTGGGCGATGTTCCGGCGGCCTCGATCGAGGTGAAGTTCTCAGCGCCGTCGCGGGACCTCGTAGCGTAGGCGAACGACGCCGTCGGCGTACTTCTTTGCCCCAACGAGGCGCAGCTCGATGTCGCGGTGACGCGGGGCGATCAGCGGGATTCCCTTGCCGATCAGCACCGGGATCACGTGGAGATCGAACTCATCGATCTCGCCGGCGTCGAGGAACGACGCGATGAGCTGGCCGCCGCCCATCATCCAGATGTTCTTTCCGCGCTGAGCGCGGAGCCGGCGCGCGAAGGCCTTGGCTGGTTCCGAAGTGAATTGGACGCCGGATACGCCGCGCCTGGGCGGCCGACGCGTGAAGACGTAGTGTGTCGCCCGCGAATCGAACACGGGCGCTCCAGGGTGTTTCTTCATGTAGCGGACAGCCCAGTCGTACGTGCCCCGCCCGAGCAGAATGGTGTCGACCGACGCGGTGAACTTCGCGTACCCGTAATCGACGGTGTGAGGTCGGCGGTTGAGCCACTCGACGTCGCCGTCGGGGCGCGCGATGTAGCCGTCGAGACTGACGGCGAGATAGGCGACGATTTTGCGCGGTCGTTTGATCATGGAATCGTTGCGAGTACCGCGAGTCGCGTTCGGGAGTTCTCCCCATACAACTTATTTCAGCCGTGCTCTAAAATGAGCGCCCATGCTTGCTGACCAACTTTGCCGGCGCCGGCGCGCGATGCGGCGTGGCTGATCGCCCTCGGGCCAACGAACCATGAACAAGCTTCTTCAACTGTCGCTGGGGATCGTGACGAGCGTCGGCGGCTTTCTGGAGATCGGTTCGATCACGACTGCCGCTCAGGCGGGCTCGGCCTTCGGATATCAGCTCGTGTGGACGATCGCCCTCGGCTCCCTATGCATCGCGTTTCTCATCGAGATGTCGGGGCGATTCTCGGCCTGCAGCAAGAGCACGATTCCGGACGCCATGCGCGAGCGATTCGGGATGAACCTGTTCGCCATTCCGTTAGTCGTTATGCTGGCCGTGTCGTTGTTGGTTCTGGCCGCCGAGATGGGCGGCGTTGCGGCGGCGCTCGAGTTGGCCACGTCCGTGAGGTTGCCGGTGTGGGCCGTGCCGGTCGCGCTCCTCGCGTGGGGACTGCTCTGGCGGTCGAACTTCAGCGTCATCGAAAATGGTGTCTCCGGCCTCGGACTCGTGACGATCGTCTTCGCGGTTGCGGCGGTGAAGGGGCATCCGGACTACGGGGCCTTGCTGCGCGGTGTCTTGCCGTCGCTTCCCGCCACGTCCGGCGCGCACTACTGGTTCGTCGCCGTCAGTGTACTGGGCGCATCCGTATCTCCCTACCTGTACTACTTCTACTCCTCGGGCGCGATCGAGGAAAAGTGGGACGAAAGCTATCTCGGGCTGAATCGCTGGATCGCCGGAATCGGCATGGGGTTCGGCGGCCTGCTGTCCGTCGCCGTGCTCGTCCTGGCCGCGATCCTTTTTCACCCGATCGGCCGAGCCATTCAAAGTTTTCACGACCTGCCGCAACTGGTGACCCCCATTCTGCACAAGCCGGGCTTCTGGCTGTTCGTCGCGGCGTTGGGTATCGCCTGTTTCGGAGCGACGCTCGAAATCTCGCTCTCGCTCGCCTACCTGATCGCGCAGGGCTTCGGCTGGCAGTGGGGCGAGGATCAACCGCCCGACACCGACGCCCGCTTCAGCCTTACGTACTCGTTGCTCATCGTCGTCGCGGCGTTGTTCGTCCTGTTCGGCGTGGATCCGCTCGCGCTCACGCAAATCTCGATGGCTCTCACGTCGGCGTCGCTGCCGCTCGGCGTGCTGCCGTTTCTCGTCCTCATGAACGATCGCCATTACCTCGGTGAGCACGTCAACGGGCATTTCGGAAACGCGATCGTTCTCGTGATCAGCGTCATGGCAATGGTCCTCGCCGTGGTGTCGATCCCGTTGGAGCTGATTGGGGGAAGCTGATGATCCGACTGGTCGCCGAAGTGCTCGACAAACAGGTCGTCGATGCGCGGGGAACGAAGGCCGGGCGCGTCGACGGAATCGTTCTGGAGCTGAGAGAGGGAAGGCGACCCCTCGTCAAAGCCATCGAGATCAGCCCGATCACGCTGCTCGCGCGATTCAATCGCCGCTTGGCGCGCTGGTACGCCCGATGGGACGCGCGGCTTGGACCGGACCGCGGCACACCGTTTCGCGTCGCGTGGATGAGCGTCGATCGCGGGAGGCGTCACTTGAAGTTGCACGAAGTGGTCGATGACACGCCGATCAACGCGCTCGAGCGCTGGCTGCGCGACCGAATCGTAAAACGGATTCCGGGGTCGCATCGATGAGTGGCAGCGAGCTTCACGTCGAGCGGCTACTCGGCCGCCGCGTGCGCGACGACGATGGCGCAGTCTTGGGGCGCATCGAGGAGTTGCGCGCCGACGTCATCGATGGGGAGACGGTCGTCACCGAAATCCATCTCGGACCGGCGGCGCTATGGGAACGGCTCGGCGGATACGCTCTCCAACTTCCGTTCTTCCGGCTGTTGCCGGCGGCGAAGCGAGTATCCCGGGTGCCGTGGTCGAAGATGGATTTTTCCGACCCCGACGATCCGCGCGTCGTCGGATCGATCGACGACGACGCTCAGTCCGCTGGGACTCGGGGGAGGTGAATCGTGAAGGTCGTCCCGCGATCCGCCGCCGAGTCGACTTCCAAGCGGCCGTGGTGCCCGTCGACGATCGCCTTGGCGATATAAAGCCCGAGGTGAAGGCGCTTGTGATCGCGCGCCGCCCCATGATCGCCGGCTCCGGCGAATAGCTCGAACAGCGAGGCGCGGCGTTGGTCTGGAATCGGCGGGCCGTCGTTGTGGACGGCGATGTGCACTTCGCGGTCGGTCGTGATCGATACGTCGATCGGCGTACCAGGCGACCCGTATTGGAGCGCGTTCGTGACCAGATTCGCGACCGCCTGTCCAACTCGCCGGTCGTCCCACTGTCCACGTAGATCGCCCGACACATGCAGTTTGAGCTCGCGATTCGGATGCGCCGTGGCGAATTCGCCGGCGATGTGCCGCATGGTATCGGCGAGGTCGGCGTCGTGCGGCTGGATGGGCAATGGGCCACCGAGTTGCGTCCGGACTGCATCGAGCAGATCGGCGACGAGCAACCTCATGCGCTCGCCAGTGGCGACGATTCGCAGCAAGACGTCGCGCGACGTCCCCTCGTCGATTCCGGGCTCGAGCAGCAGTTTCCCGCCCGTGATGACGGTCGAAATCGGATCGCGAAGATCGTGGCTGAGAATTCCGAGAAACGTCTCTCGGGCTCGGTCGAGCCGGTTCATGAATTCACCGACGGATTGCGTGAGCGCGTGGTCGAGGGCCTCGTCGAATCGGATCAAGCTCTCGAGGTCGGCCGGGCCAGTGCCCGCCAACGAACGCAACCACAGGCGCATCACACACGACCGCATGATGGGGAACTCGGCAACCACCTGCTTCACGGTCATGCCCTGCTGCGCTCGCCGCGCTCCGTGCTTTTCAGCGGCCGCGTCCACCTGATCGATGGACGCCGACGGCGCCGACGGATTGGTGACCGCTGTTTGGGCGCGTTCGCGAAGCTCGAGTTCGCCGGCGACAGTATCCAACAGTTCCCCCAAATGATCTCGCAATTGAGGGATGTCGATGTCGAGGTCGCCGATGATACGGCGTCGCGCGTTGTCCTCCCATTCCGCCAGGATCGCTTCGCGATGTGACGTTATGAAAGATGACAATGACATGGCCGGTCGGCCATGGTGCAAACATGAGACCCGGGCAGTCGCGACACGGCGCACGAATCGCGCGAACCGGCGAGGTGATCGGGCATGGTTCGCGCAATTGGCGTCGTGAATGAGCGGTAAGGCGAATTCTGCTTCACCGGCCGGCCACCGGGGCATTGTCGGGATCCTGATCGGTGCCGGGAAAGACTTCTCGAAGGACAAGTGCACATTGCGCGCGGCAGCGCTCAGCTACGCCACGATCTTCGCGCTGCCGCCGCTGCTCATCGTGCTCATCAAACTCGCCGGCGCTCTCTGGTCGCCGGAGCAGATCCAGCACTCGATCGAAGGTGAATTCGCCGCCTTGATTGGCGGTGATGGCGCGCAGGCCGTTCACGACATGGTGACGAACGCGTCGCGGACGGGACATGGATGGATCGCCACGACATATGGCATCATCGGGCTCGCGCTTGGCGCGACCGGCGAGTTTCTCGCCCTTCAGGGCGCCCTCAATGCCGTGTGGGGCGTCGCGCCGGATCCCAAGCAGGGAGGCGTGCGTCGGTTCCTTCTCAAGCGGCTCGTCTCCATCGCGATGACGATGGGCGTCGCCTTTCTCCTCGTGGTGTCGCTCGCGATTACGGCTCTCCTCGCCGCGTTGGTCCACGCCTTGGGCGACGTGGGCTGGATCATCCAGGTGCTGAATTCGCTCGTCGCTCTCGCGGCGTTGTCAGTACTCTTCGCGGCGATGTTCAAGTTTCTGCCCGACGCCGAGATCAGATGGCGATCGGTGTGGGTCGGCGGCATCGCGACGGCGGTGTTGTTCGAGGCCGGCAAGTTCGCGATCGGCCTCTACCTCGGACAGACCAATCCGGGCAACGCGTTCGGCGCCGCCCGCACGTTCGCCGTCATCCTCGTGTGGATCTACTACGCCGGCATCCTGTTGCTGTTCGGTGCCGAATTCACCGAACACTTCGCCGCCGCGCGCGGACACCCGGTGCATCCGAAGAGCGGAGCAATGTGGGTCGCGGACTCGCGAGACCGGTAAGTCGAGTCGCCGGAAGGTGCGCGTGCAAATCCGAGCAAGGCATTTCCCCTAAGCCGATAAAAAATCGTCCACGCGGCAACACTTGGGGGCACCCTCCACTCCGGATCCGTCTCGTCCCAGGCGACCTACCCGGGCCGCGCCTGGTAGCGGGAGGCCGCCGCGCTCGAAGAGCACGAGCATCGGCGGCGCCGCCCGTTTCGCCGCGATTCGTCGTTAGACGGGGCGTCTTCCCGTGAGCAAACGAATTACGACGACAATGATCGCGACGACGAGCAGGAGGTGGATGAGGCCGCCCCCGACGTGAAACGCGACGAAACCCAACAACCAAAGAACGAACAGGACGACCGCGAGAGTCCACAGCATGTCTGCCTCGTGTCAGCGAGTGTTGCGCCCCATCTGGCAATCGCCGTTCCATTAGAGCCTGGTAACAACGGCCCCGTACACCAGGCAGAAAAGTCGAGGCCGGGCGCAATTCGTGCGCGCCGTGGCGCCCCGTTTGTTCTTCACCGTTTCGCGCGGAGGCGCACCATGAGCTTGGATACACTGCAGGACCTCTACTTCGAACAGATTCGTGATCTCTACAGCGCCGAGCAGCAGATCGTCGACGCATTGCCGAAAATGGTCGAAGCGGCGGCGAATCAGGAGTTGAGCGACGGATTCGCGAAACACCTCGAGCAGACCCGGGAGCACGTGCGGCGGCTCGAGGAAATCGGTGAGCGGATGGAGGAGAAGATCGGCGGGAAGAAGTGCAAGGGTATGGCGGGACTCCTCAAGGAAGGCGAAGAGGCGGTCGGCGAGGAAGGTGAGCCGACGATCACGGATGCCGGCCTGATCGCCGCGGCCCAGCGCGTGGAGCACTACGAGATCGCCGCCTACGGCTGCGCGCGAACGTTCGCCGAGGCGCTCGGCCTGGATGACGACGTCGAGTTGCTCCAGCAGACGCTCGATGAGGAGGCGGAGACCGACGAGAAGCTGACGGCGATCGGTCTATCGCTGCTCGCGCCAATTTCGGAGGGGGAGGGCGAGGGGGAGCGAGAAGTCTCGATCGAACCCGAGGTCCGTCGCTCTTCGGGAGGCGCGCAACGGCGGGCGAAGCGCGGCGGGGACGACGTTCGAGCCTAGAGGCCGCGAACCGTCGAGGGTCAGCCCGCGGTCGTTTCCCCGCCCAGCAACGTGAGTACTTCGCCCGTGATGTAGCTCGAGTCGGTGTTCGAGGCGAAGAATACGTAACTCGGGGCGATCTCCTCGGGCTGGCCCGGCCGCTTCATCGGCGTTTCTTGGCCGTGCTTCGCCGCGGCTTCGGCGGGCTTGTCGGCGACGTTGAGTGGCGTCCACACCGGTCCCGGCGCCACACAGTTCACGCGAATCTTCTTCTCGACGAGGCTCTGCGCCAGCGACTTCGTGAAGGCGTGGATCGCGCCCTTCGTCGCCGAGTAATCGAGCAGGTGCTCGCTGCCTTCGAGACCGGTGATGGAGCCGGTGTTGACGATGGCGCTGCCCGGCTTCATTTGACGCACGGCCGCGCGCGCCATGTAGAAGTAGCCGAAGATGTTGGTGCGGAAGGTCGTCTCGATCTGTTCGTCGGTAAGGTCTTCGATCGACTTCACGTGTTGTTGAAAGGCCGCGTTGTTCACAAGCACGTCGAGCCGGCCGAGCTCGTCCATGGTGCGTTGCACCGCGCGGTCGCAAAACGCCGAGCTGCGGACGTCTCCAGGTAGCAGAAGGCAGCGTGCGCCCTCGGCCTCGATGACCGTTTGCGTCTCGAGCGCGTCGCTCTGCTCGGTCTTCAGATAAACGATCGCGACGTCGGCGCCCTCTCGCGCATACAACACCGCGACGGCCCGTCCGATTCCGGAGTCGCCGCCGGTGATGAGCGCGACTTTCCCGGCCAACCGCCCGGCGCCACGATAACTCGGCGCGAAGAACCGTGGCTTCGGTGACATCGCTGATTCCAAGCCCGGCTTTCGTTGACTCTGCTTTGGAAACGGCGGCTTGGGCTTGTCGGCGCGACGCGAAGCGCGCCCGTTCGAAGCGCGGCGCCGCCGGAGTTGTTTTGTCGTCATGAGAAGTCTCCTTGGTGCGGCGCCGCGTGCTTTTCGACGCGCGTTTCTAGTGGCTCTTTCGGCGCGGGACCTTCGCCCCCTTCTTGCGCGCCTCTGAGAGTCCGATGGCGATCGCCTGCTTTCGGCTCTTCACCTTTCCGCCGTGACCGTGTTTACCTCGGCGAAGCGTTCCGTGCTTCTTGCGGCGCATCGCGCTCGCGACGCGCTTGCTGGCGCCCTTCGAGTATTTCCGGCCGCCACTGCGGCGGCTGGAGCTATGGTGTTTTCTCGCAGCCATGTGAACCTCCATGGGATGGCAGCGGACGAACGGCTCAAGTTGCGTTCCAACTCGGCGATTTCGCGTCAGGTCGCCGGGCGGCAGAGGGCATGGATCTTGACCTTTTCCGTTTGAACTGCTCACGGATCGCTTCGCTTTGACAAACCTCGGAAAACTCAAAGGCGTCGGCGCAAACGGAAACGTCACCGCGATAGTGGAGACGACCAAAGGCAGCCGGACGAAGCTCGACTACGACTCGAAGCATCAATGTTTCGTCGTCAGCAAGGTGCTGCCGGAGGGGATGAGCTTTCCGTTCGACTACGGCTTCATCCCGTCGACGAAGGGCGACGACGGCGACCCGCTCGACGTGATTCTCCTGCTCGACGAATCCGTGCCGAGTGGCACCGTCGTGCCCGCCCGCCTGATCGGAGTGATCGAGGCGATACAAAAGGACGACGAGGGTGAGGAGGAAGAGAACGATCGCCTGCTGGCCGTGGGCGCGTCGTCGATGTTGTACGAGAAGGTTCGCAAGCTGTCCGATTTGCCAACCGCCGTCATCGAGCAAATCGAAGAGTTTTTCGTGAGCTACAACCGTCTCGAAGGCAAGAGCTTCGTCGCCAAGGACCATCGCGGGCAGAAGCGAGCGCTTCACTGCGTGCGGCGCGGCAAGCGTCGGTTCACCGCGTCAGCGAGATAGCGGCGCATCATGGAAAGCGGCACTCGCTTGTCGCTGAGCGAGGCGTCGTCTCAGCTGCTCAATGAGTGCCGCATGGTGTTGCCCGGCGTCCAGACGCTGCTCGGCTTTCAGCTCATCGTGGTGTTTCAGCCGCCGTTCATGGATCTATCGCGGGGCATTCAACGGTTGCACCTATTCGCCATTCTCTGCGTGGTCGTGGCGATCGCGCTCGTGATGACGCCCGCGGCGTTGCATCGATTGCGTGAGCCGATGAGCGTTTCTCGGCGATTCGTCCGGCTGTCTTCATCGCTCTTGATGTGGAGCATGCCGCCGCTCGCGATCGGCCTCGCGTGCGACGTGTACATCGTGGCGACCATGATCACAAAAGCGTTCGTGCCGAGCGTGATCGTCGCCGCCGTCGCTCTCGCGTTCTTCGCCGGGTTCTGGTTCGTTTTGCCGTGGCGCGCGCGCCTCGAGTGACCACACGGGGGACCGGCGCGGGACCCCCGTCGTTATCAGGTCGCGATTGGCGTAGCGCGACGTTGGCCCTGTCTCGTCAGGCAGCGAGAAACTTGCGGATGTTCTCCGCTTGGCCTGCCCAGCCCCGCTCGTTCATGCTGAACGCCTTCGCGCGCCGCGATTCGGGAATCGCGTCGAAGCCGGATTCGACGATCGTGAGCTTGGTGCCGGCTCCGGCGTCTTCGAGCGTGAACGTCACGAGCGTGGTCGGCTCGGCGCTGTAATCGACGCCCTCCTCGATCGCGTACGGATGCCATCGAAACGAGAAGAATCGCTCCGGCTCGATCGATTCGATCCAGATGGTCATCGTGACGTGGTCGTAGTTGCGGATGTTGATCTTGCCGCTGGCGGCCGCGCCTGGAATGAAGGGTGACGTCAGCGACACGCCGAACCATTGATTGAACTGCGTGTAGTCGGTGAGCGCTCGCCACACGCGGGAGCGCGGCGCGTCGAGGGTGACGAGCTTTTCGATGCGGTCGGTGGAGGCGGAGGCTGCGGTCGTGGTGGTCGGCATGGCGGTCCTCATTTGGCGTCTGAAGGGTCTTCGTTGTCGGGGTGACGCAGAAGCTCGGTGAGTCGGTCGATCCGCGTGTCCCAGAGGCGTTCGTAGCCGCGGAGCCAATCGTCGGCGCGCTCGAGCGGCCGCGGATCGATGCGGCAGTAGTGGATGCGTCCGCGCACGGTGCGTTTCACGAGGCCGGCCTTCTCGAGGGTCTGGATGTGCTTCGAGGCGGCGGCGAGGGACATCCGGTAGGGGGCGGCGAGCTCGCCAACCGTCTGCTCGCTTTTCGCGAGACGCTCGAGCATGGCGCGCCTGGTCCGGTCGGAGAGAGCGCGGAACACGAGGTCGAGTCGGGCTAGTTGTTCAACCATGTGGTTGAAGATAGGGCCAGGCGGCTAATTGTCAACCGTTCGGTTGAGGATCAGCCCGGCGGGCGAGCCCGTCCGTCGTGAAAAGCGATCTGGAGTCCTATGGCGCCGGCTTCGGATGTCCGAGTGTGGGGAGCGCTTTGTCCAGAAAGTCTTCGACCGGCTGACGTCCGCCGGGCCCCATGCGATGGTCGTCCATGAGATTGATCGCGCGCGCGTTGGTCAGCGCGGTCTCGACGTCGACGCCGCGCTCCTTGATCAGATACGCGGCCCACAGGTGGCTGGCACGCCAGGCGATCGTGCAGTGCAACAGCACTTTGCCGTCGGCGCCGGCGACCGCCGCGGCGAGCTTGCTCACGGCGTCAGGCGAGTAGGGGAGCTCGGGGGTGCCGCGCATCGGCAGGTACACGTATTTCATCCCCAGCTCCTTCACGACCGCCGGCTCGTCGAACTTCACTTGCGTCTGCATCTCCTGGGGCGAGCGAAGATTGACGACGGTCGTCACTCCCTTTGCCTTCATTTCTCTGAGACCGAGCTCGGTCGGCTGCCCGGCGATGAAAAAATCGTCACCGACCCGCACCGCGGCTGCCAGGAAACGGCCGGTCGTATCGATCGCAACCGGCGCGGGCAGCCGCGTGATGCGGCCACTTGTCGCGAGGCGTTGTCCCGCGAGTTGGAGGGGGAGCGCGACCGTGGCGAGCAGCGTCGCGGTCCCGCATCGGGTCATGCCGCGACCGAGTGAGCGAATCATCGGGGATTCCTCCGGCGGGTCTGTGGAGCTGAGATGCGAGATACGACGTGAAATCTCGCTCCGCGGATTCACGTCCGCACAATCTCGACAAATTCCTAACGCCTCCTTCCTTTGGGCGCTGACTTCCTCGGAGCGCTGACTTCTTCCGGGCGCCTCTTGGCAGTTCGCGCACTTCGCGCCACCCGGAAGGTCGCGCCGTTCGGGAGTCGGCGCCCTCGGGAGTTCGCGCCTTCATCAGCTGCGACGTTCCCGACGTTAGGGGCTGATCGTTTGGAGACGCCAACGGATGCATACACTCGGAGATGGCTGGCCGAGCGACCCGAATGGCGCCAGATTGCGGCGGCAAGGAAGTGCCGCGCGACCATAACCCCTGGAGAAACCGATGGCGACGAAGCTACGGTTGGCCAAGCCGGCCGAGATCGACCTGCGAAAGGAAGTGTTGGCGCGACAAATCGGACGTATTCTGCGCGATCGCCAGATGACGCAGACGGAGGCGTCGTATCTCATTCGCGAACAGCCCTCGCAGCTCTCGCTGATCACCAATGGGCGACTGCGCGGCTTCTCGCTCGACCGTCTGGTCAAGTATCTCGCGCGGCTCGGCTGCGACGTCGAGGTTCGCGTCGCGCCCCGAAAAGGACGTGGCTCCGGAGCCGGGAAAGTGAGCGTCCACGTCCGCTAGGTCGTCGTGGTCCGGCCGCCTCTCCGGAGGCGGCCGTCCGCCAACGAGGGGCGAGACAAGACAATAGCTGGCGATTTCGACCTCATCGCCTCTACGTACGCGGATGAAGGTCCTGTCCTGGAACATTCGCCAGGGCGGCGGGAGCCGCCTCGACGCCATCGTCTCGGCGATCGCCGGCCATCAACCCGACCTGGTCGTGATCAACGAGTTGCGCGCTCGCACGACGCCGGAGTTGGTGGCGGCGCTTCACGCGCGCGGGTTGTGCTTTCACGAGCACACGGCGCCGCTCAGCGCTGAAAATGGAACGCTGATCGCGGCGCGCGCGCCGCTCCGCCGGCGCCGCGCGGGAACACCCGCGCGAGTCTTTGCCCATGGACTTCTCGAGGTAGACGTCGGCGATTGGGCAACGGTCGGCGCGGTGTACGGTCCGCTCAGCCGCGCGACGCTGCGCACCTTTTGGGATCGAATGGTTGGGCACGCCTCGAGACGCGCCCGCCGCCGCTACCTGCTCATCGGCGATTTCAACGCGGGCGAGTCGTTCGTCGACGCGAACGCGTACAAGTTCATGAGCTCCGACTATCTCGTTGCGATTCGCGGCGCGGGGTTCGTGGATCTGTGGCGCGCGAGCAACGCGGAGACCGAGCACACGTGGTTCAGCTTCGGCCGGGGTGGCGTGGCGCTCAACGGCTTTCGCATCGATCACGCGCTGGCGTCGCAATCGTTGGCGAGCGAGGCGACGCGATGTTATTACTCTCATGTCGAACGCGAGACGCGCCTGTCGGACCACTCGGCGTTACTCGTGGAGTTCGTGACCGCGTGATTGAGCACTATGCGCGACGTCGCGCGATGAGTGATGTTGCCGATTTCATCCCGTGAGGTCGCATGTCGTGCCGTTCCGTTCTCGTCTCGTTGTCTCTCGTAGCCCTTGGCTTGCGAGCGAACGCACAACGACCGCCGGCGCCGTCGAGCCCGCCGCGACCGAACGACGTAATGGTCGGCAGTACGCCGGCAACCGTGATACCGCTCGTGAATTTTGTCCCCGATCTGCTCGCCATCGACGGACAATTCGAATGCGGAACCCGTGAAGCCATGGGCGCAAACCTGACTTCCGTTTCCGCCTCGTTCCCGAGCGCCGCGGATACGAGAGAAACGGTCGTCGTCATGTTTGACTCGACGCGGAGGATCGTCCGAGTTGCTGAACGTCGTGGTCCGCCGCTTCGACCCGCCGTTCCTTTGGGTCAGGAGGCGCGCGCCACCCCGTCCCAAATCGCCGCTGCCGCGCGCGCCGTGCGATCGACGACCATCACGCTGGACTACAGCCAAGGCCGCGCGATCCTGGCCAACCGTGGGGGCGGATTCCCCGATCAGATGGCCATGGGCAGCGCGGACGTCGCCGGATCGCTGGATCAGCTCGGAAGGCCGCTCGACCGCGCCGGTCGCGTGCTCGAGCAGTGCGCCGGCAAATGAGCCCAGCGCTACCGTGACGCTCTAGGGGCCCTTCGTCGTGCAGCTCCACGCCACATGCCCGCCGGCGGGCGAGTAGCCCATTCGCGGCAAGACATTCAGCGCGATGACCGTCCACGCCACGAGGACGCAGCCGGCCGAGCCGACGAACAGCCCGACCATGCGTTCTCGCCAGCCGTGGATGGCCAGTGAGGCGGCGCCGACGATCACCACCACGTTGGACAGCAGGTAGCCGGTGAGCGGCATGCCACAGTGGCTGCCGTAGGGCCACCAGAACAGCGATAGCCCGAGCGCCGCGATCAGGGCCAGCCGGGCCCAAATCCCGAGCATGGCGAGGCGCTCGTAGAATCGGTCCTTGGCGGCGATTTCTTGAATCTTCTGCAGGCGGAGCTGGGTCCGCGAACGCTCAGGGGGAAGTCCGTCGTACTCACGCTCGATCTTGCGGAGCTCGAGGTTCCAGTCGATTTCGCTCACGTGAAGGCGGAGTTGTGAGGAGAGGTGAAACGATGTTGACCAGAGCAGGGACCAAACTCATGCAAAACTGAAGAGAATTCGGTGATGTACGGGGTAGTCGAGTGGTAACAGAAGTTGGCTGGTGACTGGAAAGATCGGAGACAGGGAATCGCTTTACAGGGTCGTAATTAAGCGGCGTACACGGGCGCTCTTTATGATGCATGAGGCTGCAGACTCGGCTCTGGCGTCGCTTCGCGCGGAGTTGACGGAGCTCGAGTCCGAGATTGTCGCGATCGAGCGGCGCCTGAGTGACGTTCGCGCACAGCAACACACGATCGAAGTACGAGCGATCGAGGCGATATACGCCGGTGATGACCTCGCCGCGAGAAGCGCCCTGTGGGACGCGACCCCGCATGCCGAGGCGGCGGCTTCGCTCGAGGCCGACCTCAAGGTCGCGCGGGCGATGGCGGACGCGTGCCGATGGTTCCTGGACAGTCACCGCTGAGCCGACGACGGTCCGTGGTCGGGTGACAGCGGGGCGCTAGGTTTGTGCGGTGCCGTGGAGTGGTTGCCCACGGGAAGGCCGGAGCGGTGGGTTCGATTCCCACGACACATCCTGGGCGCCGGAGCCAGGTGCCGGGTTCGACTCCCGGACGGCACTCTGTGATTTACCCGTCAGTCGCGCACGGGCGAGCGCCGCGACGCCGATGATCGCAAGCAGCGTCCTCAACACGAGCCCGATGGGCGCTCGGCGCCGGTGTTCATCGCGCCTCAGCCCGGCACGACGAGTAGAGCGTGAAGAACTCGCTCCAGTCGCGCACGACGAGAACGTTCGGCGCGGTGTGCGGCCGCTCGCGATCGTCCGCGAGCCACACCGGCTGTAAGCCGACGGCGAGGGCGCCGACGATGTCTTCGTTAAACGTGTCACCGACGAACCACGTGTCCGACGCCGAAGTGCCCAGCCGCTCGAGTGCGGCCGTGAAGATACCGGAGGACGGTTTTCGTACGCGGAGATCGGCGCTCGAGAGCACGAATCGGAATTTCGCGTCGAGTCCATGCCGCGCAAGCTCTGCCCTGAGCGCGCGTCCCGAGAACGCAGCGTTGCTCACCGCGCCGATCGGCACGCGATCTTCGGACATGCGCTTCAATACCTCGGCGATGCCGGGCAATGGCTCCATACGCACGACGGCGGTCCAGATACGATCCTCGATAGCGTCGCGAGTCTGCTCGGCAAGCGATGGAACCTGCATGCGCAGCCATTCCGCCAACAGGCACTCGTCGCCGCGAACGTAGGCCGGCAGCTCGTACGCGCGGAACGCGCTCGCCAACTCGTCCGACCGTGTGCGGTCTCGGACGACGGCGTCGATCCCGACCGACAGGTCGAACCAATGCTGTCGGAGAATCGTGTCGCCGAGGTCGAGCAGAATGGCGCGAGGCTGCCTCACGAATCGGAGCGCAAATAAGGACATCCCGGCAACGGACCGTGCGAGTGGGGTGGGAGGCCGAGCTAGTTCATATTAGACGCCGTTGACGAGCCGCGGTCCACTCGCGAGCCTCCGGGCTGACTCTCCGCGTTTGCAACCGCGTTGCCTCGTTCGTGCGTGGCCATATCACGGACTGGCCGGGACCGTAACTGGTTGGTATTCGGTCGGTCCAGTTGCGGCGGCCGCGCGCTCGGCTCCGCGGGCCATGGTTCGGTAAACAGCGAAGCGACCAGGCGTTCTTGTTCGGCGCCCGAACGAAAGGGACCCGGGCATTTCTCGTCGGCCCGATTGGGACCGCGAGGGTCGCGTCCTCTCGTACGTGCAACGGCCCATGCATCGCGCCGCCGCCGCGGCCGTGTTACAACGCCTTGCATTTACGATCGACATCGGCTGGTTCGGTTCCTGAAGGAATCCTTGACGATCGGCCGCCCGCGCGGACAGAGTGCAGGCATGTCATTCCTCATCCAGGACGCCAGACTCGCGCTGCGTCTCGCGCGACGATTCCCGCTGTTCACGACGCTCGTTCTCTTGACCATCGCGCTCGGCGTGGGAGCGACGACGGCGATCTTCAGCGCGGTGCGCGCGGTGATGCTGCAACCGTTGCCTTTCGCCGACGGCGACCGGCTCGTCTCGATTTGGGGCACGAACCCGGACAAGAGCATTCCGCGATTTGGTGTATCCTGGCCGGACTTCCGCGACTGGAAGCAGCGCTCGCACTCGTTCGACGACATGTCGCTGTACGTGGGCAACGTCACGACGCTCATCGCACCCGAAGGTCCGGAGAGCGTCGCGTGTTTGTACGTGAGCTCCAACTTCCTGAACGTGCTCGGCATCAAGCCCGCCCTCGGGCGCGGGTTCGGCGCCGAGGACGAGCGCGGTGAGTCGAGCAATACCGTCGTCCTCAGCTACGGCTACTGGCAGCGCCGATTCGCGGGCGATCGGTCCGTCGTCGGCCGCTCGGTCACGGTGAACGGCCGGCCGCGCACGATCATCGGCGTCCTGCCGGCCGACGCCGAGCTACTCGGGCCGGCGTTCGTCGGTGCTCCGCTCGATATCATGACGGTGATGGAGCTGTCGAGCTATTCGAACGTCGAGCGGCACGCGCAGCACCTGTTCGGCGCGATCGGCCGCCTCAAGCGCGGCGTGACGCTGGACGCGGCTCGCGCCGACATTCTCCAGACCGAGACGCGGGTCGCGACCGAGAACCCTGAGATCGCGGGCTGGACGGCAAGCGTATTCTACGTCGCCGACGATCTGTCGCTCAACACCAAGCAGCCGCTCCTCATTCTGCTCGCGGCGTCGTTGCTGCTGCTGGTGATCGCGTGCATCAACGTCGCCAACTTGCTTCTCGTGCGCGGCGCGACGCGCGCGCGAGAGATCGCGGTGCGCCAGGCGCTCGGCGCGTCGCGCTCGCGGCTCGCGATGCAATTTCTCGTCGAGAGCGCGATTCTCGCGGTGTGCGGCGGCGTGCTCGGCGCCGGAATCGCGGCGCTCGCGATGCGCGCGATTCGCGGCATGGTTCCGTTCGGCGTGATCGCGCGGGCCGACGACATTCGCATGAGCGCCCCGGTGCTCGCCTTCGCACTCGTCATCAGTCTCGCCGCCGCGCTCGCATTTGGCGCATGGCCGGCGTTGCGGTCCGGCAGCTCGTCGTCGAAGCTCAGCGATGATCTTCGCGATCGTTCTCCGAGTGGCGCGGCGCGCGCGGGCACGCGTCGCACACTGGTCGTGGCCGAGCTCTCGTTGGCGTTCGTGCTCGCCGTGTGCGCGGGTCTCGTGTGGCGGAGCGTTCGGCGCATGCTCGCCGTCGACCCGGGCTTTCGTCCGCAGGGCGTGGTGACCGCGTCGATCACCCTCGGCAAGAACTACCCCGATTCAGCGGCCGTTTCCTTCTATAGAATGCTGCTGACGGATCTCGAGGGCCGGCCCGGCATCGAAGCGGCGGGCGCGACCGATACGCCGCCGTTGGGTGGCGGCGGAATCTTCACGTCGATCCGCCTCATCGGCCAGCCGCCGCGCCCGGCGAACTCCCCGCTCATGAGCACGATTCGCTCGATCACTCCGGGATATTTCCGCGCGCTGGGAATGCACTTGATCGCCGGCCACGACCTCGAATGGAACGAGCCGACGACGTCGATCGTGCTGAGCAAAGGCGCGGCCGAGGCGTTCTGGCCGAGCCAGTCGGTGCTCGACAAGTCGATCGGGTTCAACGTGCAGCCGACGCCGTACCCGATCGTCGGCGAAGTGAATGACACGCGGCAGGCGAGCCTCGCGACGGCGCCGGCGCCGATCGTCTATCTGTCGATGCGCCGCTACGCCAGAGTGTTTCACACGATGACCGTCGTCGTGCGCGCGCGCCCCGGCGTCGACGTCGCGACGACGGTGGCGACGCTGCGCGCCGCGCTGCGTTCGATCGACGCGGCGCTGCCGCTCTACAACGTTCAGACGATGGAGTCGATCGTCGAGCAGTCGACCGCGCAGCCGAGGCTCAACATCGCGCTGCTCGGCGTGTTCGCGAGCGCGGCGTTGCTGCTCGCGACGCTCGGCATTTACGGAGTCGTGTCGTACTCGGTGGCTCAGCGACGCCAAGAGATCGGCGTACGCATGACGCTGGGCGCACAGCGCTCCGACATCGTGCGACTCGTACTCGGCGAAGGCTCCGCGCTGGCGATCATCGGCGTCGGAATCGGCGTCGTTGCCGCCCTGTTCGCGACGCGACTCGTGCGGTCGATGCTGTTCGAGATCGGTGCCGCGGATCCGATGACGTTCATCGTCGTCGCGGTGGTGCTTCTGATCGTCGCGTTGGCGGCGAGTCTGGTGCCTGCGAGACGGGCAGCCGCTGTGGATCCGTTGCTCGCGATAAGGGCTGACTGATCGGGAGCCCGGTTGCCCGTCACCCGATCTACCCCGCCACGACCGGATTCCCCAATTCGCCGATCCGATCGATCTTCACCTGCATCACGTCGCCAGGCTTGAGGTAGACCGGAGGTTTGCGTCCATGGCCGACGCCCGCGGGCGTGCCGGTCGCGATGACGTCTCCCGGCTCGAGCGTGATGCTGCGCGTGATAAACTCGATGAGCTGCGGCACGCGGAAGATGAGTTGGCTCGTATTCGAGTCCTGCATCACCTGACCGTTCACCGTGAGCTTGATGCCGAGCGTGTGGGGATCCGGAATCTCGTCGGTCGTGACGATCGTCTGGCCCATCGGCGCGAAGGTGTCGCACGACTTGCCGCGCTGCCACTGTACGTCGCCGAACTGAAAGTCGCGCGCGGTGACGTCGTTGAAGGCGGTGTAGCCAAGGACGTGGTCGTAGGCGCGATCAGCGGAGACGCGGGTCGCGCGGCGGCCGATCACGACGGCTAGCTCGGCCTCGTAATCCACCTGCTCGCTCGACGGTGGAATGACGACGGGCTCCCCGGGAGCCACGACGCAGCTCGAGAACTTCGAGAAGATCGCCGGGGTCTTCGGCACGTTGAGGCCGATCTCGCCCGCGTGATCGTGATAGTTCATTCCAATGCATACGATCTTGCCCGGCCTCGGGACCGGCGCGAACCAGTACGCCGCTTCAGCCGGCACGAGCCAACCCTTCTCGCGAGCATCCGAGAGCGCGGTTGGATCGCCGCGCTCCAGTCGGGCAGCCGTGTCGCGCGCGATTCGGAACCAGGGTCCATCCATGTCGAACCAGGCGAGCGGATTCGACGGCCGATCCTCCGGCGCGAACAACTTTTCGCAGTCGAGCCGTTGCCGGGTGTCGACGCCGTTGGCGTGGAGAATGATGCCCACGCGGGGCGACTCCCATTTGGATTCTTCGGTCGCGAACGAGATGATGCGCATTGAGCTGAGAGCGTGAACTGTCAGTACTTCACGACCGTGTGCATCCACGCGTCGGCGTGATACTCGCGATCGAATGCGGCCGCGCGCTTGAGATCGCGCGAGACGCTCACGCCGACGAGCGGCCGCGAGGGACTGCCGAGGAGTTGGATTTTACCTGGGCCGCTCAATCGGTAGAGGTCCAACGATTCTTGGGTGCGGTGTAACGCCGCAAAGAGCTCGCCGTGATCCAGCAGCGTGAAATCGCCATCCTCGCCGAACGCAGACATCCATTGCGTGAACGATCCGTCGGAGAGGTTGATCGCCCCGATGCCAAGGGTGTCGGACGTCGTTCGGTTGAATCCGCCGACGAACAGCCGGCCGTTCGTTGGGTCCGACAGAAGCCGAGTGAATCCCGCGTACCACGCGGGTGCGCGAATCTCTCGGCGTTTTCCACCCTGCTGCACGATCACGCGATCATGTGACGCGGCGATCCATGCCCATCCATCGGCAATCGGGGCCGCCTCGCCGGTCGTCGAGTCGTCGAGTGCCAGTGTGTTGCTCAGAGCGCCGGTTCGCACGTCGACGAGAGCGAAGTGAATCTTCGAGTCGACACGCGATTTGACACTCACGGTCACGGAGTCGGCCCACCGGGCGCCGATGGGCGCGCCGCTGATCGAGAGTGGAGTCTCCGTCGGGCTTCCATAGGCACGGACCCCGAACTGCACTCCCGTATGAACGCCCGTCGTCGGCACGACTCGGCGGAGGAGCAGACGCGCGCCGTCGGGCGAAACGCTGGCCTGCACGTCGTTGGACGCGCGCGCGACTCGACCGTCGTTCGGCAGTTGCCCTTTGACGATGGCGGAAAGATCGGTGGCCCACACGCCATACTCCAGCGTGCCCTCGTCCATTACCATCTTCGACCCGTCGGACGTGACGGTAAAATTGGTGAACAGGGCCGTGACCATCGTGTCCTGCATCGTCGACAGATGTCCGGTTGCACGGTCCACTGCGATGCGGACGATCGATTCGCCGGCGGCGTCGCCTTCGCGTCGGAGCCAGACCGCGTCGATGCTGCCGATGCCGCCGCACGTGCACGCATTGACAACACGATCGGCGACTTTGCCCGTTCGATCGATGACCTGCCACAATCCGTGTGGCGCTTGGAGAATGAGCGTGACGATCCAGTTCGTGCCGGGAATCACGGAGAGTTCCGCGAGCCCCTGGCCCGCGCCCCGAACGACGATGCTGTCGCGACGCACGCCGTCGAGACCGGAGACAGCTATGGTATAGACGGAATCTCCGCGCGTGCCTGGACCTACCAACAACGAATCGCCGTCGGCGTAGAACGCTGCGGCTCCCGCGGTGAGGAAACGCGGCGGCCCGCCGAGCGCCGAGACGAGGAACGTACCGAACCGCCCGCCTACCGTGCCGTTGAAGAGCAGGTTGCGACGATCGGGACTCCACTGCAGCTCATACGCGGCCGTCGCGCCTTCCAGAATCGAGCGTGTCGTGGCTCCGCCGATGTCTTGCTCGACCACCGAGAATGTGCAGCCACCGGCGCCGCACGTGCGGGTGACGAACGCGAGCTGTTTGCCGTCCGGCGAGATCGCCGGCACGTACACGCCGCCGGATACGGTGAGTTGCGTCTTCGGTCCGAGCGACGCGCGCGAAGATTTATGGCTGAACGTTCCGCGCGCGGCAACCGCGGCCGCACCCAGCACGACGACCGCCGCGATCGCGCCGAAGACCGCCGTCTTTCGTCTCGGCGCGGCGGCGACTTTCGGTTGTGTCGCGCCGCCCCCCGCGTCCAAAGCGCGGATGAACTCGCCGGCGGAAGCGAACCGGTCGGCCGGCGTCTTCGCCAGCGCCTTCGCCACCGCCTCGTCGACCGCGTCCGGCAGCGTGTCACGCAGAATCCGAAGACGCGTCGGCTTCTCGGTCATCAGCTTGGCGATCATCGCTTGAGCGCTGCCGCCGGAGACCGGCGGCTCGCCGGCGAGCATCTCGTACAACACCGACGCGAGCGAGTACACGTCGCTCCGCGCGTCGACGGTGCGGTCGCCCGTCGCCTGCTCGGGGCTCATGTACTGCGGCGTGCCGAGCGAAAGTCCGGTCTGTGTGAGGCGGTTGCCGCCCGCCTCGGTGACGGCGAGAGCGATGCCGAAGTCGGTCAGCATCGCTTCGCCTTCCTGCAGCAGAATGTTCTCGGGCTTGATGTCGCGATGCACGAGCCCCTGGCGATGCGCGTAGTCGAGCGCGCTCGCGACCTGCTTCGTGATCGTGAGCGCCTCGTCGAGACTCAGTTGGTGCTGGCGCTTCAGCTTGTCCCGCAGGCTCTCGCCGCGGACGTACGGCAACACGTAGTACAACATGCCGTCGGCATCGCCCGAGTCGATGAGCGTCAGGATGTGTGGATGGTCCAACCGCGCCGAGATCTTGATCTCGGTCAGGAACCGCTCGGCGCCGAGGACCGCGCCGAGCTCCGGGCGGAGAACCTTGAGCGCGACGTCGCGATCGAGCTTGCGATCGTGGGCCAGATAGACGATCGCCATGCCGCCCGCTCCAAGCTCGCGTTCGATCGTGTAGCGCTCGCCGAGTATCGCGGTGAGCGGGGCGTGGAAAGACTCGGACACGGCGTCGCTCCGTCGTCGGAGGGGGCGGGAATGAGCGTCTGTGCGACGCAAGATATCGTCTCCTCGGTAGGCGGGCCAGAATCGCCAAGAGGTCGGAATCCACGGCCCACGCCGGAGGAAATGGTCGATGGCGTGCGCGTCGTTGGGGCGATACGTTGGCGCCGGTGACCGACCCCATCGAAGCCACGCTCGCCACGCAGGCCACCGCCGAAACCGACGACTCGGGGCTGGCCGCGTTCTACCGCGGCATGACGCTGCGCGAGCGTCGCACGATGCTCGCCTGCGCGCTCGGGTACGCGCTGGATGGCCTCGATTTCACGATCTACACACTGGTGCTGGGGAGCGTGATCTCGCTCTGGCATGTGGACCGCGGATCGGCGGGCCTCACGGTCAGCGCGACGCTCTTGTGCTCGGCGTTCGGAGGTTGGATCGCGGGCTACGTCTCCGATCACGTGGGAAGAGTGCGCGCGGTGCAGATCACGGTGCTGTGGTTCGCGGCGTTCAGTCTTCTCTCGGCGTTCGCGCAGAGCTTCACCCAGCTCGCGATTTTTCGCGCGCTACTCGGTTTCGGGTTCGGCGGCGAGTGGACGGCCGCCGCGGCGTTGATGAGCGAAACGATTCGTCCGCGCTATCGCGGCCGCGCGGTGGGATGCGTTCAATCGGGATGGGCAGTGGGCTGGGGGAGCGCCGTGCTGCTTCAGGCGATCGTGTACTCGTTGCTTCCGGAGCAGCAGGCGTGGCGCTGGATGTTCGCGCTCGGTTTCGTGCCGGCGATCTACGTGCTCGTAATTCGGCGCTTCGTTGAGGAGCCGCCGGTCGCCGCCGCGGCGCGAGGCGAGCGGGCGGCAATGGGCTCGATGTGGGAGATCTTCAGCCCCGGTCTGCTCAAGACGACCGCGCTTGCCGCGCTGCTCGGCACGGGAGCCCAGGGCGGATACTACGCCATCAACACGTGGCTGCCGGTGTTTCTCCAAACGGAACGACATCTCACGATCGTCGGTTCGACGAGCTACCTGGCGTTCCTCATCACCGGCGCGTTCACCGGCTATCTCACCGGAGCGTGGCTGGCCGACCGTGTCGGACGGCGAATGCTCTTTCTCATGTTCTCCGCCGGCGCGCTCGTCATGACGCTCGTGTACACGCGCGCGCCCGTCACGAACAACGTCCTCTGGGTTCTCGGCTTTCCACTCGGCTTCGTCGCGTCCGGCTACTTCTCCGGACTCGGCGCTTTCTTCTCGGAGCTGTTTCCGACGCGCGTCCGCGGCTCGGCGATGGGATTCGCCTACAACTTCGGGCGTGGCATCGGCGCGACGTTCCCCGCGCTCGTCGGTTACATCTCAGCGACGATGCCGTTGTCGCGCGCGATCGCCATCTTCGCGACGATCGCGTACAGCCTCATGGGAATCGCCGCGTTCCTTCTGCCGGAGACGCGCGGCCGAGCGCTGGAATCATGAACGGGCGGGAGGTTCGGCTGGCCGCCAGAGCCGGCGCGCTGAACGGGCCGACCGCCGGACTCGCGCCCGGATTCGTGCAGGGCAACCTCGTCGCCGTTCCGATGGACGTGGCCGACCACTTCGCGACGTTCTGCCGGCTGAATCCCAAGCCGTGTCCGGTGATCGGAAGAACCGAGCCCGGCACGACTCAACTTCCGGCGCTCGGCGCCGACATCGACGTGAGCACCGACGTACCGCGCTACCGTGTCTGGCGCGACGGTATGTTGGCCAAAGAGATCACCGACGTTTCGGGTCTCTGGCGGGAACGCGACGATCTCGTCGCGTTCGTCCTCGGATGCTCGTTCACCTTCGAGGCGGCGCTCACCGCGGCCGGAATTCCGCTCAAACATCTCGCATCGCGGACGAACGTCGCGATGTACCGTACGAACCTTCAGTGCGCGCGCGCGGGCCCGTTCGCCGGGCCGCTCGTCGTCTCGATGCGCCCTCTCGCCGCGGGCGACGTTGCGCGGGCGATCGAGATCACATCGCGATTTCCGTCGGCTCACGGCGCGCCGGTGCACGTCGGGTCGCCGGGAGCGATCGGCATCGAGGACCTTTCGTCGCCGCCATACGGAGATCCCGCCGAGGTCGCGCCCGGGGAGGTCCCGGTGTTCTGGGCCTGTGGAGTGACGCCGCAGGCGGCGATCGCGACAGCGAAGATTCCGTTTGCGATCACGCACGCGCCCGGCTGCATGCTCGTCACCGACTCGACGGCGAGCGCGGCAGGGCTTGGCACGTCGAGCCTGTAGCCGTCGTGAGCCCTTGGGGCGGGGAGCAAATTCTCGGAAGGGCCTCGCAGGCGATTGTCGCCCGGCCCAATTTACCCTCGAACTGAAAACGACCGGTCACATGTCAACTCGTCCTCCGCGCTGCGACCATCTCGTCGGACTTCATCCCAAAGAGCCCCGCACACCCGACGGATGCGAAGAGTGTCTCGTGTCGGGAGGCGAATGGGTGCACCTGCGACTCTGCCTGACGTGCGGGCACGTAGGCTGCTGCGACGAGTCGCCGAACAAACACGCCACGAAACATTTTCATCAGACGCAGCACCCGGTGATTCGAAGCTTCGAGCCCGGCGACGAGTGGGGATACTGCTACGTGGACGACGTAGGATTTGACCCGATGCCCACGTTCGGGCTCCGAGTTCTCGCGCACAGCTAAACCTTACCGCAACTTTCGCTCGACGTCGGCGAGATACTGGCGAATCGTGCCCTCGTAGCCGATGAAGAATCGGCTGATGAGCCGGAAGATCGGGTTGTAGATCTCGCCGTCTTCGGTGATCCGAAGATTGGTTCGTCCGGCCGAGTCGGATCGGAGCTCGTAGGTCCACGTTCCGCCGAACGGCAACGACTTAGAATCGATTCGCCCAACGAGCCGGTTCGGCGGGTCCTCCGCCTCGACGACGAATGGAATCGTTCCGTTCTTGGACACTTCTCGCCAGCGCTGCTTCCCGTCGGAGGACGGCAGAACTTCGACGGATTTCACGCCCGTTCGCCAGTTCGGAAACGACGCCACGTTCGTGATGAGAGCGTACACCCGGTCGGGCTGAGCGGAGATCGTAGCGTCCACCGTCGCGCGGTGTTTGACCGGCAACGTGTAGCCGGCCGCGATCAAGACGACGAGCAGCAGAGCGACGACGCCGAGCGCGATCAGAGAGTATTTCATGCGCGCGCCCGCCGTTCGGTCATTCGCCGGCAGGCATCGGCGAGACGGTTCATGCCGAGCACGATCGCCGCGCGGTCGTCGCGCGGGGCCAGCTCGATCGCGGCGCGGAGCTGACGCGTCTCGAGCACCGAGGTGTCGTGAATCGCCCGCGCGCCCTTGGGAGTGAGCAGCGCGCCCGAGGAACGCCGGTCCGCCGATGCGGAAACGCGCGCCACGAAGCCGAGCGCGGTGAGGCGCTTCAGCGCTTCGGACAAGGTCGAGCGTGTGACGTTCAAGTGATGAGCGAGCCGCGACGGTTGCATCGGGCGCTCGACGTCGAGGTGCGCGAGGATGGCCGCGTCGCGCGCTGAAAGCCGGTGGTCGGTGGAGCGCTTTCGCTGGTGGCGCGTGTGGCAGGCGAGGTAGACCTGCGGATAGGCGACTTGCACCACCTGGACGACCTGATCGATGGTCATGTCCGCGAAGCTAAGCCCGCCCGGAGGAATTCGTCAAAACGAACAATCGTTTCGGCGACGATTCCGATCAGCGTCGATCGGCGAACCAGTCCATCAATCGGTCGAACGGCCAGCAGTTGATGACCCGGTCAGCGGGAACGCCGGCCAACCGGGCGTGGGCGACGGCGATTTCCGCGTTGCGCAATTCCGGCGGCGAGTGTGCGTCGCTGTCGAGAGCGAAAAGGCAGCCGGCGGCGAGCGCGTCGCGCGCGAGCTCGAAGTCGACGTCCTGTCGCCAAGGGTCACCGTCGACTTCCACCGCGACGTTCGCGTTGGCCGCCGCGGCGAAGACCTCCGGCCAATCCGCTTGAATGCCGAGTCTCTCGCTGTAGTGACGGCCGCGCGGGTGTCCGAGGATGTGCACCCCGTGCGCGCGAACGGCTGTCACCATTCGAGCCGTTTGGTCGGCCGGCGTGCGGAGCGCGGAATGAGGCGCGGCGACGACGAACTCGAGGCGGGCGAGCTCGTCGGGCTTCATGTCGATCGAGCCGTCGGGCATCACGTTCGCTTCGATTCCTTTGATCAGCCGGAAGCGTCCCTCGTATCGCTGGTTGAGAGCGTCGATCTCACGATGCTCCTCGGCGAGGTCGGCCATCGACACGCCGCGCGCGATGCGAAGGCCGTACGAGTGATCGGTGACGCCGCAAAACGCGTAGCCCCGCTCGAGCGCCGCCTCGATGATGTCCTCGAGCGTCTGGCGACCGTCGCTCCACGTCGAGTGCATCTGCAAGTCACCCCGATAGTCGCTCACCTCGATCGCGCCCGGCGCAGGCGCGGCGAGCGCTTCCAGGACTCGCGCGCGGCTCATGAAGTTCTCGCGCACCGCGCGACCCTGTGCTACGTCGTCCGCATTTTCACTCGCGCGAACGGTGGTTTCGACATACTCCGAGCCACCAGTGCGCAGCACGTCGAGCGCGACTCGTTCGGACTTCGGTCCGACATTCGCAATCTTGCGCAGCGCGCCACCAGGCTCGACGTAGCTCTCGAGCGGTTCCTCGAGATCGAACACGGCGCCGGCGGCGCGCTTGTAACCCAAGCTCGATTGCCGATCGGACTTTGCCGCGGACAGGTCGCGGAGCAGGCCGGCCACCACGGCGTTCGTGTCTAGGTTGGTTTTCGCGCGCGGTGGGCTCACCCCTCATTGTAACGACGGCGCTAAGGGGACTTCGTGCGGCGCAGCTGCTGCTTCGCTTCGCCCTGCGTCAGGGTGAGGCCGGTGACGTGGCCGGCCGAATCGGTCTCGAAGGCGATCACGAGATCCGGCTGGCGAATGAAGAACTCGGTTGGCGACATCGCGAGGAGTTGCAGCGGGCTAGCCTGCGGCAAGCGGATCTGAAGGTGATCACCGGCGCGCACGACCGGGATCGTCGTCGCGCCGAGTGAGTATTCGCCGACGAAACGGTCGAGTTGTACGCCCGAGAGTGGGATTTCCACTCGGGCGGCCGCGGCAGCGGCCAGCGCGGCGATGCGCGGCGCATACGCCTTCACGAACCCGTCCGTGATCGCGCGAATGTCGTAGGGTGCGACGCGGCGAAGTTCGAGAGCTCCGGATCGAAGACCGAGGATGCCGCCATCGGCCGCGACGCTCAGGCGCACCGCGGCGCCCAAGTACGCCGAATCCTTGCCGACGAATCGAATCGGAGCGACCGTCATCGGGCGGTTCGGTTCCGAGGGCGGGTGGAGGGTGATCGTCATCGAGTCCGCGTGCATTCGGCGAAGCCGGGTCAACGCGAGCTCGACGCCGACGAACGACTGTCCGAGCAGTGGAAAAGCTTCGTGCATCGCGATCCGCCGTGTGAACGACGAGTCTCGTTCGAAGAATCGCAGCTCGGCCGAATCACGCCCGTAGGCTACCGTCAGCGAATCGAGGCTGGGTGTCGGCGAACCGGGGGTGCTGTACTTCATCACGTAGCGCGTGGGGATGCCGTCGTCGCCGAGCGTGATTCGGTAGTCGTGGACGTACACGCCCGGTGGGTGCATCACGACCCACGTTCCCGAGACGACGTTGCCCGTCCGGACGTACTGCTCGAGACAGAACGTGTCCTTTCCGACCGTGGTGACGAACGACGTCGGGGTTGCCGATTGCGCGACGAGAGCGGCGGGGAACAACCAGAGCAGGAGTGCCGCAGCCCGGAGAGATCGCATCGAAGCCTCGGTTGAAGGCCGAGCGAGCCGAGCCGTATGACTCCAGCTCATCCCTCGGCGGAACTCACATCCTCCAGATCAGAAACGGAAATCATGGCGACGCGGTTCCAGCGCGCGGCCCAATTCAGAAGGAGCTCGCGATCGGCTTGTGTGGCCTGACTTCCCTCGCGGGTGACCTCGAACGCGAGCGGGCGTGGGTCGCGCGGTCCATGACGCGAGACGACGAGGCCGTTTGCCACGGCCAGTCGGCGCAAGTCGTCCGCCAGCGCGGAGAAGTCCACCGTTGCGCGCGGTTCGACGCTGATCGTGTAGCCGAGGGTCGGGCAGGGAGCGCTCACCGCGATTGCCGGCCGGGTGGAAGGTCATCGGGTCGCACGACATTCACATTAGTCGATCCGGCCAGCGCGCGCAGCGTCTCCTCGCGATTGCGCTGGAGATCCCCCCGCCAAGACAGTGCCGCTTTTTCAACCGCGGCGGTGCGGGACGAAGTACCGATCGGCGAGCGACTCGCCGAGCGGCTCGAAGCGGAGCTGCACGCGCGCCATCTCGGCGACCAACCGCTCGAGCTGCGGCGCAGGCATTCCGGGGGACGTCCGCTCCATGAGGATTCGAATCTCCCCGCATGTCGCCGCGAATCGCTCGCGCGTTCCGAAATCGCCTCGGCGCTCGATCACGGGCGCCACGCTGGATGCAAGCGTCACGCCAGGGGAAACCACGAGGGGTGCCAAAGGGCGAACGTCAAGGCGGCGGCGACGAGCTCGCCGGCGATGCTGATGTGCTGCTCGAACGGCGTGGTCAGCTGCGTCGCCGCCGCGTCGCCGTAGAAGCGTCGACTGATTACGGGCCGTTCCTTGCACAGTCTCATCGGGCGGCTGACGCCGGCCGTGTCAGTCGCCATCCCCCCATATCGCGCAGAGAGCAGAGTCCAATGATCAAGCGAGCACTGTCCAAAGCCCGCCACCACAACGGGGAAAAAGCCCGCCACCACAACGGCGAACCGTCACAGACCGCCCATTCCGCCTCGCGCCTCGCCAACGGCGAATCCCAGCCGCGGCTCCATCAGCACGGGGCCGAGGTTCAGCGATTCGACCAACTCGTCGACATGCCGATCGGACTGTCCGCGAACGTGCGGGCGGAAATGGCTCAGCGCCTCAACCGGGTCCTGGCGGACACGCGAGTTCTGTACGACCTGTACAAGAAGACTCACTGGCTGATGCGAGGACATACGTTCTATCAATTGCATCTGCTCATGGACAAACACGCTGAGGAGCAGGAAGAATTGATCGACCTCCTCGCCGAACGCATTCAAACGCTCGGCGCCATCGCCGTCGGCGACGGCCGGCACGTCGCGGAGCTCACGAGCATTCCACGTCCGCCCGACGGCGCGGAAGAAGTCCCGTCGATGCTCTCGCGGCTGCTCGAGGCGCACGAGTTGATCATCGACGAGGCGCGGAAGCTCGCCGGGCGGGCCGATGATCTCGACGATCAATCGTCGAACGACATCCTTGTCTCGGACGTGCTGCGGACGAACGAGCTGCAAGTGTGGTTCGTCGCCGAGCACCTGGTGGACACGCCGACCGCGGTCGCGCGTTTCTGAGCGGCGGGAACCGCCGCGCGTCTTGCTCGCCGAATTCACCGCTACCTTGCACGGACGGGCGGCCGGCGCTGAACGCCGACCGCCCGCCGTAAGTCGTTCCGGTCCACCGGTCCACCGGTCCACCGGTCCACCGGCCTACCGACTCTACGGATTCGTATCCAGACACCCGTGGAAATTCGGGTTGCTTCGTTCACTGTCCGGAACCGGGAACTGGGTGAGCGTTCCGTACTGGCCATTCTTGAAGAACGAGCCGACCTCGTACACCTGATTCATCGGCAACGCGTACTGACGCACCTGACGCCGCAGGTCACCCAGCCGCTGGCCGCGCCCGAACGTCCAGAACGCCTTTTCGCGGAAGAACAGCGACTGCGCGGCCGACTGACTTCCCGGCGTCGCGAGTGGAGACAGCGTACTCGCCAGCTTGAAGATTCCTTGCGTCGGCGGAGTGGCGCGGAGCGCGTTGAGGATCGACATCATTCCGCCGATGTCGCCGCCGCGCAGCTTCGCTTCTGCTTGAATCAGCTGGCCGTCCAACCCGTCGACGATGGCGACCGGATCGTCGCGGTTCCAGATCCCCTGCTGGAAGTACGGCGTCGTGCTGTCGAAGCCGTTGCCGATCCGCGTCGTCGGCACGCGCGGGTCCTTCGCCGAGACGAACGGCAGTGCGTTGGTGATCGTGCCGGTCGCGTCGGCGCTGTCGCCCACCGAGTAGCGCTTGCTGCTCGTCGTCATGATCCACCAGCCGTTGTCGTTGGTGGTCTGCGAGTAGTTCCCGGCGTACTGGAAACTCGCGGGCACCGACGCCACTGTCGCCGCCGCGGCCGCGGCCTGCCCGAGATCGAGCTGTGCACGGCCCTTGGCGATCGTCAGCGCGTTCCTTACCTGCGTCGTCGCCGCGTCTGTCGCCGTCGCGAGCGCGAGTCCGCTGTCGGCTTGCGCGGCGGCCAGAGCGAAGACCGCCGAGTCGGTCATCGGATCGGTGTACTGCGGAATGCCGCCGATGGTGTAGCTCAGCGGAATCCCGTTGCAGAAATCCTCGCCGAGCTGGATCTGGGCGAACGCGATGACGAAGTACATCTCCGCTTGGTGCGTGTTGCTCGTCGTCGGCTCGAACTGCTGCAGCGCGAGCAGCGCGTTGTGCGCGAAGCCGCGGGTCTGCTGCAGCGTGATGTACAGCGGACTGAGAACCGCGTCCTGGGTCTGCGTCACCCGCTGATCGGCGTCGTTCCGCTGGGAGAAGGTGTCGCTCGATCGGTACTCGTCGGTGAACAGGCCGGTGAACTGCCAGATCGTTTCCTGGTTGCCGTTGCCGCCCAGCAACCCCTGCTTGAACTGGCCGACGGCGCCGTTGTACAGACCTTCCGCGGCGATGGGGCTTTGCACGTTGCCGGGGGAAATGACCCCGGGTTGTTGCGGCGCGAGCAGCTCATCCTTGGCGTTGCACGCCGTCGTGGCGAGCAACGCAAGTGTCGTCGCGCCGGTCACGAGCGCCGATGCGGCGCTTCGAAGCAATCGTAGCATCAGATAGTCCTCGATCCGGTCGGCGTTTAGTAGTGAAGATTCAGGCGAACGATGAAGTACGTCGGCGGTGCGATCGTCTCGAAGTCCGTCTGCACGTCGCCCGTCGTGTAGTTCTGTTCCGGATCGACGTCGGTGTACTTGGACCAGAGATGCAGATTGCGGCCGCTGAACACGAGGTTCGCGTCTCTCGCGCGGAGCCGCTGCGCGAGCGCATTCGGCATGTTCAGCGTCGCCGAGACCTCTCGCAGCCGCCAGAACTGTCCGTTCTCGAGGTAGCCGGCCTGCGTCGTCACCGGCTCGTAGCGCTGCGCGACGACCCGCGCCTGCCGCCAGAGTGGCGCGCTCGAATTGGTCTCCTCGTAGCACGTCGGCTGGTTCGAGCAGTAGAACTGCACCGTGTTGTTGAACACGCTGAATCCGCCCTTGTAGTCGAGCAGGACCTGCACGCGGAGCTTGCGGTTGAGCAGGTCGAAGCCGTTCTGCACCGAGAAGATGTCGCGCGGCTGCGAGTACCCCATGTAGATGGCCTGCGAGCCGACCGTCACCTCGGACGGCGCGATGAGACCGTCATGGTTCGCGTCGGCGAACGTGTACGGCAGGAAGAACCACCCGTTCGCGGGAAGCCCGACCGAGTCGCGCGTCGAGCCGGTGCCGATCGTCGGATTCGGCTTGCCGGTCGCGTCGACGCCGAGCGAGAGAATCTTGTTCGAGTTGTGCGACCCGGCGAGCGTGATGTCCCATCCGAGTGCGCGGCGGTCGAGCAGCCGCGCGTTGATCGTCGCTTCGATCCCCGAGTTCTGGACCGACCCGAGGTTGCGCGTCACGCTGGTCGCCGACGGCGCGGCGGATCCGGCGATCGGCTGCGCGATCAGCGCGTCGTGCGTCTTCTTGTTGTAGTACGTGAAATCGAGGTTCACCACGTTGTTGAACATCCGCGACTCGAACCCGCCCTCGAACTCGGCCGACTTCTCCGGGCGCAGAGCCGGGTTGCCGAGCGCGCTGGCGATGAGACCCGGCGTATCGGTGCCGGTCGCGTTGCCCGGCGTGACCGTGTTGATCGCGCGAGTCACGGCGTTGAACGTCTGAAGCGACGTCGTGGCGCCCGGCTGGACGCCCGACGCACCGTACGCGCTGCGCAGACGAAGCTGGTCGAGCCAGCCGACGCGCGGGAAGAAGCTTTCGTCGCTCAGGATCCACGACGCGCTCAGCTTCGGATAGAACACGCGCTGGAACTGCGTGCCGAACGCGCTGTTCTGATCGGTACGAACGGCCGCCGTGAGGAAGAGACGATCGCGAATGCCCGCCTGCTCCTGCGCGTACAACCCGAGCGTCTTGTTCGCCGTCTCCAGCTGGTTGCTGCCGCCCAGCACCGCCGCCTGTCCGACGTTCTGCGCGCCCGGCGGAAGTCCGGTGCCGTTCGATGCGACGAAGTCGCTCATCGTGTTGATGTAGTCGGCGCCGAACGTCGTCTTGAGGTTCGCCCACGTCTTGGCTTGCCAGCTCGAGTTGCTGACGAGCTTCGCCGAGAAGTTGCGGTTGTCGCCGCGCTGATCCTGCACGAACCCGGTGCGCGTCGTTCCCGAATTGGCGCACTCGTTGAGCCTGCACAGCTGCCAGTCGTCGCGGTCGGAGAGGTCGACGCCGACGTTCGCTTCGTTCTGCATCCATCCGAACGGTCGCCAGTTCGCGTCGAGAGCGCCGATGAAGCGCTGCACGCCCTCCGTCAGCTGATCCTGGAACGTCTGCGCCGGCATGAAATTGCCGTATCCGTGCAGGTCTTCACCCAGGCTGCCGACGTCGGAGTAACCCAGGCAGTTCGCCGGCGTGGCGCTGCAGACGGCGTGGTTCGGCTGGAAGCCGGGATTCTTGAGCGCCGTGCCGAAGATGCTGGTGCTGTTGTTGTCCGTCTGCGGCAGGCGTTGGTTCCGGTTGGTGAAACCGGCGGACGCGTTCAGGTCGAGCTTGGACGAGAGCGTCGCGTTCAAATTCGCGCGGAGGCTCTGACGCTGGAACGCTTCAGGATACACCTCGCCGTTGGTTGCGGGGTCGGCGACCGAGTCGAGGAAGGTCTGGGCGAAGCCGGGCATCTTGATCGGGCCGATCTCGTTCTCGAGGTCGCCCGAGACGAAAAAGCGCACCGCTTCGTTGCCGCCGCTCGCCTGCGCGCCGTACTCGTCGCGATGGCCGAGATGAATCGGCGTCACGCTCGAGTTCATGAGCGGGTTGAACGACAGGAGGCTGTCGGGCGTGCACGAGCCGATGGCGACCGTCTCGAGCACGCAGCGCGTCAGTGCGCCCGACGCGTTGTGGCCGAAGAGCGCGTACTGACTCGCGTATTGGTTGCGGTCGTCCACCGAGCCGGCTTCACCGAAGTACGTCCACCGCGTCGCGCCGGCGCGCCCCTTCTTCGTGGTGATCACGATGACGCCGTTCGCCGCGTCGGTACCGTACAGCGTCGCGGCCGACGGTCCCTTCACGATCTCGATGTCCTCGATCTCCTCGGGACTCACGTCGTTCAGGAAGCTCGTCGTCGTGCCGCCGGTGCTCACGCCGACCGACGCCGACGTCATGCGGACGCCGTCGATGACGTAAATCGGGGCGTTGCTGAGCGAGAGAGAATTCGTCCCGCGAATGCGCACGACCGGGCTCGATCCCGTCTCGTTGCCGGGGAGCACGACGACGCCGGGCGCTTTCGCGACCATGAGGTCGGCGAGCGAGTTGATCGGCGTCGTCTCGACCGTGTTGTTGACGTCGCCGAGCGTCGTGATGGCGTTGCCCAACTCGACGCGTCGCTGTTCGCCGGTCGCCGTCGTGACGACGTCGGCGAGTTGTACGACCGCGGCCTCCATGGTGAAGTCGACGGTCTTCGTGTCACCGTTCGTCACCTGGACGTTGGCTTGCTGCGCCCGGTATCCGACGCGGAGGGCTTCGATGGTCTGCGCGCCGGCCGGCACGTTGCGGAGAGTGTAGACGCCTTGCGCGTTGGTCGTCGCGGTGAGGTTCGTGCCGCGAACGAGGACGCGGACGTCGACGATCGGTTGGCCGGCCGCCGTGGCCTTGCCGGTCACCGTCGCCTGCGCGCCGGCGAGCGACGGCAGAAGCAGCGCGGCGACCAGCGCGAACGTTCGGCCGCGACCGGGACGGTCTCTTCGTAATACAGATGGTCTCATGACGGAGGATGTGGTTGGAACACGTCCCGCGGTGGCGCGCGTCGTCGCCACGGCGGCCCCCCGTCGCCGTCCCGCGTCAGCGTGTTGTCGACGGTGCAACCGCTCGCGTCGGGCGGCGCGTCACAAAACACGCATTAAGAATTGTTAAGGCACGCCTCGCGCGGACCAGCCGGCGCATGCGTGGGACGAAGAGGCTGCGCGCCGAAACGACTACACCGGGCGTCGCGAGAACGTTTGGTGGGGCCGCGTGAGCCGCTGTGCCGGGACAGTCGTCACCGCGGGGATTGCGCGGCGACTCGTGATCCGTTATTGCGGCGGCGGTTGTGGTGGCGCCGGCGGCCGCGTGTCGTCGCGACGCGGCATGTTCGTCGCGCTGTACAGCGCCACGTCCCACGCGTTGTGGATCCCGACGAACAACAGCACCAGCGTCGACGACGCGATGAGATACGACGCGAGCTCGGTCGCCGCCGGCAGCACGATCGCCGCGACGAGCAGCGCGACGTACGACGCACCCGGAACGACGCCGTGCGACAACCAATCCTCGGCCACCGGCTTGTACTGCTCGAACGTCATGATGCGCCACGTCGCCACGATGGTGACGGTCGCGCCGACGACGGCGCACGCCACGAGCACCAGGCTGAGACTCATCAACCCGCGGCGCGGCATCGTGACGATCGCGGAGATCGCCATCACGAGCACGAAGTGAAACACCGACGGCGTGGTGAACGCGCTCAGCCCGCGCTCCGTGCCGGCGGTGGCGCGGTCCGCGGCGAGCGCGACGACGACGAACAAAAGACCGGTCAGCGCGCCGCCGGCCGAGCCGACGATCACATAGAACGTTTCCCACGGCGCGAACAACGATTCGGGCAGTGTCACCGTGATCCTTTCTTGAAGAAGACGATGCGCGGCCTGCGTGAGTCCAACGCCACGAAGCGCCGGCGAATCACTCGGGAACCAGCGCCTCCATCCATTCTCGAATGGTCCACTTGGCGACGAGGCCGTTGGTCACGAACGGATCACTCCGCGCGAACTCCTCGGCCGCGGCCCGGGTCGTAAAAACGCCCATCGCGCCCCCAGCCGGCTCGTCGGCGAACGGCCCGATCATCAACAGCCGGCCGTCGGCCGAGAACGACCGCCACTGCCCACGGTGCGCTTCGATGTGAAGCGGCACCTTCGACCGAAAGTCGGGAGCCGACTCGTAGAACAAGACGAATTTCATACGGGAAATTGCCTGCGGCCGGGGCCGCCCGCCAGACGCGCGCCGCTGTTCGCGCGGACGACGCATCCGGGAACGGGTCATGATGCATACGGGGCGTGGCCTCGACTTCGACGCGCGCGACGATCTGGCTCACGCTTCTGGTTTCTACCGCGTGCCATCATCCGGCACGAGAGCGGCCGCGACCGATTCCGTCGACGGCGGTGGAGACGACCGGCGCGATCGCGGGCGAGTTGCTGTCGGATTCGAACTTCACCTGGAAGTCGTTCGCCACGACGCACTTTCGCATCCACCTGGCGAACGGAATGAATCCCGCGCGGATCGATGTGATCGCCGATTCGGTCGAGAACGCGCGGCGGATCGTCCTCGCGTTGATCGACGAGCCCGAGGTCGACGGTGAAGAACCGGTCGAGCTTTTTCTCGTCGAGACGCGCGATGACATGCGCCGCCTCATCGGCGACCCGGTCACCGGCAACGGCTACCCGAGCGAGCTCACCGCCGTTCTCGTCGCCGGCGATGGCTACCGCGCGTTCTACCGTCATATGCTCACGCACACCTACGCCGCGCACCGTTGGGGGCGCCGGCGAAGCGGAACGTGGCTCGACGAAGGGTTGGCCACTCGGGCGACTGGCACGTGCCAGGGACATGCGATCGACGCGATCGCGGCCGGCTACGTGCGCGACCGCGCGGCGCCTCCGTTGTCGCTTCTCACCAGCGCCGCGTTCGATACGCTGCCCGAACTCCCCTCGTATTACACGGCGGCGAGCCTCGTCGACTTTTTTCAACGTCGGAAAGGCGTCGCGGCAGTGCGCGCGCTATGGCGCGGCGAGGCCGGGGACGTCAGCTTGGACACGCCCCTCGGGCCGGCGACCACTACCATAGTGTCCGCGTGGCGAAAGCGACTCGCCGCCGCCACACCGGCGAAGCTCGACGAGCCCTGGCTCAGGCAGGACGGCTGCTGATTCGCGATCTCGGCCACAGTTGCCGGGCGATACATTTCGGTTGGCGTATGGCAGACAACGTCACGCTTCGCGCTCACGTCACCCGGCACCACACGCGGCCGGCGCCCCCGGTCGCGGCTCAGCATCCGCCGCCCGAAGCGGCGTCGCACCGCACGGCGTACAGCTCGGAATCCGGACGCACCTACCGGCTCGACAAGCGCATCGGCAAGGGCGGATTCGGCGAGGTGTACCTCGCGACCACCATCGGCGGACCGGTGCTACCGGGCCAGATTTGCGTCAAGATCAGCGACCGAGTGTCGGGCTGGCTGCGGGAGGCGTATTTCGCCGACCTCCTCGCCCGCGAGGACCGCGCGCTTCGCGTCTTCGACCGATTTGCCGAGGCCGACGGAGACGAAGTGCGCTACTGCTTGGCGCTCGAATACGCCGAGCATGGCGACCTCGGCGCCTGGCTCGGGCAGCGCGGCGCGCAGTCGGAGCGCTTCGTCCGACGCGAGATCGCCGCGATCTTGAGCGCGCTCGACGCTCTCCATCGCGGTCAGGCGCTGCATCGCGACCTCACGCCGTTCAACGTCTTCGTCTGCGCGGGCGAAAAGCTCAAGCTCGGCGACTTCGGCATCGCGACACATCAGCTGAGCCGAAGGGGCGTCACCGCCGACGCGTTCAACGTCTTCCACGCGCCGAATGAAATCGCGTGGGGTCGAATTCGCCGGTGGCAACGGCGCGACGACGTCTACCAGGTCGGCCTCATCGCCGGGATGCTGCTGCGCGGCGACATCACGAGTCCGATGCGCAGCAAGGATGTGCGGGGCCTTCCCTGCAGTGACCATCTCAAGGAAGTCATTCACCGCTGCCTCGGCTCGCGCGGCGCCCGCTACGAGGCCGCAAGCGAGTTGATCGCGGCGCTGCGACATCGGCCGAAGGAGCCGCGGCTCGGTCGTATAAAAAGTCTCAAGGGCGTGCGCCTGTCGTTCACCGGATTCCTCGAGCGTCCGAGGCGCGAGGCCATCGCCGCGGCCAAGCGCGCCGGCGCCATCGTCCAGTCGAAGCCGGGGCAGAGCACCGACGTGTTGGTGCGCGGACGTCCGAACGCCCTGCAAATCGCCGGAAAGGACGGGGGCTCGAAGCTGATCAACGTCCGGCGCCTCGCGTCGAAGGGGCACAAGGTGACGGTGATCGGCGAGCGGCAGTTCTGGAAGCTGGCCGCGACGCGAGCGTCGTCGCGAATGTCGCGACGAGCTTCGGCGGCTACGCGGCGCTGACGTGCAGCTCGACGCGCGCGCGCGGAGCGCCGTGACTCCGAGCACAGCAGGGGCACAGAATTTGACCTAGGATTATCGGCCTCAACGGACGGTGTCGCATGCAGGATCGTTCCCCCCGCATTCGTCGCATTGGGCTGGCGATCAAGAGTGAAGATTTCTCTCGTCGCACGGCGCCCGGGTCGGACAAAATCGGCAAGATGATCGGCGGCGACTCGCCGGACCTCAGCACGCTCCTTCCCATCGCGTCGTCAGACAGCAGCACGATGGTGCGGTTGACTGAAGCGGGCCCAACAGAACTGCGGTGAACCGATTGGGCGAGTGGTGAGGCGCGGTCCTCGCCCCCCGCCTTGGGCCTCGCCCTTGCCCTTATGAGAGGGCATGAGATCCGCGCTGTCGAAGTTCGTGCAGCGCGCCGCCGTGTACGTTTGGCTCGCTGCATTCGCGCTCGGTTGCGGGCGTAGTTCCCCGCCGGCAAACGGGCAATTGGCCGAGAGTGAAGGCGAGGACTCCGATTCCGCCGAGGCCATTCCGCAGTACACCACACGACCGTTCACCGCGGACGAACGCGCGCTGCTGCGGCGCGTGTACGGCGTCGAAGATCCGTCGCGGCTGTATCTCGTCGACCGATCGCAGGAAGGCGTGCTCAAGTACGACACGAAGCGCAAGACGTGTCCCTCGTGCCTGGTGAACTCGTACCGGATCGGCTTCGTCTCCGTGCGACGGCCCGGCGAGTCGTGGGAGGAGGCGGAACGCCGCGTCAGATCGACGCCGCTTGCCGCGTTTCCCGAATCGGCGCACGTCGGAAGCACCCTCACCTCGGCCCTCGATCCCAGGGTGCGCGGTGACGTCGAGCGCATGCTCGCCGACGCGCGCGCGACCGGCTTCGACCTGCACGTCGTCGCCACGTTTCGCTCACCCGTGCGTGAAGCCTACTTGATGCGTCAGGGACACCGCACGTACACACTCACGTCGCTTCATTCGTACGGGCGGGCGATCGACATCGTGATCGGCGACGCACGGCTGAAACAGCCCGCCACGCGACGACAGTGGATCGCCTTTCGACAATGGGTGGCGGCGTATCACGGCGGCGAGTTTCGCATCATAGGAAAACCGGACCGCACCTGGGACTGGCGGCACGTCGAAGTGCCAAGCCCGGACATCGGGTTTCGGAGCATCGAAGCGGCGCTCGATCGCGCGCGCGCCTGCTCGGCGCCGGGATCCAACGTGCCGTGCGACTTCAAGCCGTACGAGTGCGGCGACTCCGACTGCGGTTGACGCGCGTGCAGTGTTGGGTCCCATCCCCCGGATAATGCCGCTGTGCACAATGGCTCCAAATACATCGGGACCCGTTCGTGCCCGGCAGTACGCGCGAAGTGCGCGGTGCGTTGCAGAGCGCACGACAAAAACCGTCTGATATTCGAATGATGAAACAGTGCAAAGCGCGACCCGCGTGAGCGTTGAGTAGTCGCGTCGAGTCGGGTCTTCGTTTTGCCTTTCACTGCGGCGGCCCCCAACTCACCTTCACCAAGGCCCCCATGCGAAACGTACGGAAAGGCTTCACCCTTATCGAGCTCCTCATCGTCGTGGTCATCATCGGCATTCTCGCCGCGATCGCGATTCCGAAGTTCGCGAACACGAAGCAGAAGGCGTACATCACGGCGATGAAGTCGGACCTCCGCAACCTCGTGACGGCCGAAGAGGCGTACTTCGCCGACAGCTCCAAGTACACGGCGACCGTCGGCAACCTGAAGTTCCAGAGCACGAATCAGGTCTCGCAGCCGTCGGTCACGGCGGGCACGGGCAACTGGTACGCGACGGTGACCCACTCGCAGATCGCGAGCCCGTTCAAGTGCGGCGTCGGTATCAACACGACGAACCCGGTCGTGACGGGCGCGTCCGAAGGTGAACCGGCCTGTCAGTAAACGCTAAACAAGCCCGACAGATCTGAAGGACGGGGAAGCACCCCGGTGGCGAAGAGAGGCGCCACCGGGTTTTCCGCGTTATAAAGCGTTTCCCACTAGGGAACGCGCGGCGACAGGCTGCGCGACGCCGCGTCGGGCGTGGCGATCGCCCGCTGCGCCGCCGAGATCGCCGCCGCCGTCGCGGCCGCGAGACTGATCTCGTCTTGCATCGCGGCGCGGTCGGCAAGCGTGTGAAGCTGCCGAAGAACGAAGTGCGCCATCGGCGCGGCGCACGTGAGCACCACCTCGTGACGTGGATAGCGATACTCGAAGTACTCGAGTCGCGGTCCGAGCTCGCCGTCTATTCTCGCGCGAGCCGACAGGTCCCACACGGGAAGCGCTCGCGCCACCTCGGTGGGAATCGCAAACCGGATCGTCCTGGCCAAATCGAACACGGGCCGCTCGTGCAGGATGAGCGGTGATCGTATCCCGGTGTTCCGGGCGCGGCGAGAACGTGGAACACATTGATACAACGGGCCGGCGGACGACCGCCGCTTCGGCTACGCACCGCGAACGATCGGGCTGTCGGCGAAACGGTCGGCACCCGCAGGCCGGGGGTCGGCGCTGAAACGGATACCGTCCTGAGCTCGCCAGGCCGGCGGCACTTCGAGCGCGACCTCGGTTCGCGGGAGCAGGAACGTGAAGGTGGCGCCTCGATCCTCGTTGTTCGACGCCCACATCCGACCGCCGTGTCCGTCGACGATCGACCGGCAAATCGAAAGGCCGAGGCCGAGTCCATGTGCCTTCGACGTGATGAAGGGCTCGAAGACTGAGTCGACAGGGTGCCGCGCGATGCCGGCGCCACAGTCCGAGACCGAGACGCGCACCGCCGCCCCCTCGTTGGCGGTGGCTATCCATATGTGTCGATCGGTCGGCGCATTGTCGCTCATCGCGTCGCAGGCGTTGACGATGAGGTTGAGCAGCACTTGTTGAAGCTGCACGCGGTCCGCCGCCACCGAGGGCAGCGATGGATCGAGACGCGTCGTGACGGTCACGCTCCGCTGGATCAGGTCACTGTGCGCGAGGTCGAGCACCTCGGCGATGAGATCGTTCGCCACGACTCGCTGCGGCTCGGTCTCGCCTTGCCGCAGCATGGCGCGCACACGATGGATGACGCTGCCGGCGCGTCGGTCGTCGGCGGCGATGTCCTCGAGAATCCGACTCAGCTCGACGCGATCGAGCTCGTCGCGGAACAGCATCCGCTGGCCGGCGCGCGCGTTGGCGAGGATCGCCGCCAGCGGTTGATTCAGCTCGTGCGCGAGCGCTCCGGAAAGCTCACCGAGCAGCGCGACGCGGCCCAGGTGAGCGAGCTGCCGCCTTTGCGCGACCACTTCATGCTCGGCGCGGCGCCGTTCGGTGATGTCTCTGATCATGGCGATGAGGCACTGCTCGCCCGCGACCTCGACGGTTTCCGAGGTCACCAACGCATAGAGCGCCTCACCGCGGCGATTGTGCAGCTCGACCTCCGCGTCGCGAACCGATCCCTGCGGCGATGAGAGCGGACCGAGGCCGTCTCGATGGTTCGAATCACGCGGCGTGATCCCAAGCGACTGCAGCGTCTGCCCGATCGCCTCTTCGCGCGCGAAGCCGAACATCGCCACCCATCGCTCGTTGACCTCGATGACGCGCGCGTCGGCTCGGCGAATGATCGACATCGCGTCCGGGCTGGCGCGGAACGCCTTGGCGAACCGCTCCTCCGACGCGCGGAGGGCGCGTCCGATCCGTTCGCGCACGTCGATCTCCTCGAGCAGTACGCGATTGATGAGCGAGAGCTCGGCGGTCCGCTCGGCGACGCGTTGCTCCAGCTCTTCGCGGAGAGCGCGAAGCGTCGCTTCCTCGCGCAGCGCCGCCTCGGCCTGCTTTCGTTCGGTGACGTCGACGTGAATGCCGAGCATACGCAGCGGGCGGCCGTCGGAGTCGCGGACGACGCTTCCTTTGCTCAATACCCAGCGCGTGCCGGATGAAGGCGGCGCGACCTGCACCTCGACCTCGTACGGCTCGTCGTTTTGGATCGCGCGCGTCGTCGCTGCTTCGACGCGTTCACGCTCGTCGTCGCCGAGGGACTCGGTGAAGGTGGACCAACCGATTTCGCAGGGCGCGTCGACGAGCCCGAAGATCTCGCGCGAGCGCCCGCACAGCGTGGTGCGCCCGCTCGAGATGTCGAGGTCCCACGTGCCCATCTGCGCGGCGCCCAGCACGAGATTCAACCGCTGCTCGTTGCGCCGAGCCAACGACTCGGCGTGCGCCCGCTCCCGAATCACGGCCGACAAGACCATGATCGGGATGTAGGTGACGATGAGATACAGCTGAATGGAAAGAACATCGTCGGCTTCGGGCGGATCGACGAAGGGACCCTCGCCGTGAGCGACGCCCCAGATCGTGAGGACGGAAAAGGTCAACAGGCATGCGCCGGCTCCGCCCGGACCGAAACGCACGGCGGCCCAGAGCAGAAATGGCAGCGGCACGAACAGAAGCACGTGCGCGGTGAGCGGGAAGACGGGTTCGCGCCATACGACGAGCGTGCACACGAGGAGCAGCCCGACGCCCAGGACGGCCGCTTCGGCGATCCGTCGCGGCCGTATCACGCGCAACGCCTTCAACGTTTCGATGTCCCAGGGTACGACCGCGGGTACGAGCGTGAGGATGGCCAGCGCGTTCGAGAAGAATCGCGCGCGCCACATCGTCCAGTAGTCGGCGTCGGCGGTGTGCCAGCCGTCGAGGCGGACGAACGCGACGTCGAGGAACGAGGTCAGGAACGGCGCGAGAAACGCCCCGAATCCGACGAAGATGAGAACGCGTTTGAAACTGTCGAAGCGGACAGGTCGTGGGATCAGGTATCGGATGCACGCCGCGCCGACGAGCGCTTCAGCGGCGTTGCTGAGATACCACAGCAGCGCCATGCGGAAGGGCACGCCCCCTTGCAGCTCGCCAAAGAGCTGTGGTGGCAGCGTCGCGAGGATGAGGGTCGCCCACCACTCGATCGGTGCGAGGAGCAGGGCACCGAACAGAACGGCGTTCGGCGGCCAGAGCATCGAGATGGCTTGCGAGTCCGGTCGGAGCGCTACGCCGACGCGCGCCGCGGCGTAGTACGCCGCCGCCGTGACGAGAGCCATGAGCGCGAGTTGCTTCGGTCGCTCGCGCGTCACGGTGCTGGCGTGCCCCACTGGCTCATCGGGCGTACCCCATCGGATTTCGTCCGTCGGAAATCGGCGTGTAGCGTGCGCGACCGGGTTGGTTGCCCACAGTGGACTTTAGTCCAATGCCGGGCACAACCGGGGACGGCGCCGCGCATTGGACCAAGGACGACGGGCCAACAGCCAATACGTCGCCGCAGGTACTCCCGCCAAAGTGGATGTGCGGCGCGTGCCGCGAGTCAACCACGACAGCACCTTTGGAGGAGCACATGGTCAGAAGCATTTGGGGGGGGACGCGGCGCCACGCGGATGGTCTCCGGCGGACTCTCGGTTTGTTGAGCGGCGTCGCCGTGCTGGCTGGCATCGGCGCGTGCAGCGACAACACGAACCTCATCACCCCGGTAGCGGGCATCGTCACGACGTTCAAGGATTCAAATTTCAACTTTGCCAGTCTGCACACGTTCGCCATGCCGGACACCGTCGCGCACCTCGTTCCGATCACCGGGACGCCGCTACCCGTGACGGGTCAGTTCGACGCGGTGGCGCTGAATCAGGTCCGCGCCGACCTGCTCGCGCGCGGGTACACGGACGTCAGCAACACCCCGGGCGTCACACCGGATTTCGTCGTGCTCGTCGGTGCGACGGCCACGGACAACTTCAACGCGTTCGTCACGTTCCCGTGGTTCAACTTCTGGGGATTCTCGCCGATTTTCGATTTCTTTACACCTGGGTTCAGCGGGGCGTGGGGCATCATCTACCCGTGGGCCCCGGTCGTCGGAGCGACGTCGTTTGCCCGTGGCACGTTGATCGTCACGATCGTGCCGACGTCGAGCATCGATCAGGCCAACGAGACCATTCAGGCGGCCTGGGCCGGCGTCGCGACCGGACTGCTCAACGGGTCGATCACCACCCTCACGGTGACGACGGCGATCGACAAGATGTTCGCGCTCTCGCCGTATTTGACGGCGGTTCCGGCGCCGTAACGCGGATACCCGGTCTTCCCGTCCAAAGGTCGGCGACCCCAACGCCCTGGGTCGCCGACCTTTGCGCCTATTGGACCAACGTCCAACGTCCGGCTGGTCCCAGCCCCCTAGGTGCGCGCAGGAGCATTCTTATATTGGAGCCTGCTGCGGCCGGCCGGCGATGGGCGACGGCGCGAATTTCCATCGGTCCCCAATGCGCACTCAGTACGCCGCGAACCGAGACGCGATCGATGCCTTGGGTGTGGTCTTCTGGACCGCCCGTGCCGATACGTGGGCCATCGAATCGATCGATCCGGGCGTAGTACGAATGCTCGGCTACGCGAGCGATGCGTGGCGGGCTGACGGGTTCTGGCTCGACCGAACCCACAACCGAGACCGGCGACGGCTCCGGCTGTTCCTCGATCGCGCGCACGACGCCCGTCCGGACCGCGGAGCCTTTTGCGAGTATCGCATTTACGACGCGTGCGGATCCGTCCGCTGGCTTCGGACCAGCGTGCTTCGCGCGGACCAAGAAGGGCGGACGGTGAGCGGGGCGCACCTCGACGTGACCGACGAACACCGTGCGCTCGAGGCGCTCGGGCTCACGACGCGCCAGCTGCGCGAGGCGCGCGGCCTCGGCGAAGTCGCCGGCAAAGCTGAAACCAAACGTGTGGGCGGGGCGCACTCGCTCCGCTCGACGGAACGAACCTACCAGGCCGCGTGGAACGCCCTGCCTTCGTCGGCCGGTGTGCTCGACCGCGACGGCCTCGTGATCGAGGTCAACCACACGTGGGTGAAGCTCTGCCGCCGCTTCGGGCGAGACGACGCCTTTCTCGGAGCGAGCTACCTGGAGGTCGCGCAGCGTGCGGCAGAGTGGGGGAACGCTCGCGCCGGCGAAGCGGCCGAAGGAATCCGGCGAGTCCTGGAGGGCGTCGACGAGACCGCCTCCGTGGACTACAGCTGGTCGGTACCCGGGGAGTCCGACGAACGCTGGTTTCGTATTCGTGCCGTGCGCCTCGAGCCAGCGCCGCTCGGCGCGCTCGTCATGCACGAGGAGATCACGGACCACGCGGCGGCCGAGTCGCTGACGAGGCGGCTCGACGATCTCACGCACATGCAGCGCTTGGCCACGCTGGGCGAATTGGCGACGACGATTGCGCACGATCTCAATCAGCCGCTGACCGTGATCATGACCGCGGCATCGACGATCAGCCGTTTGGCGCGGAATCGGCCCGGCGACGAAGAGCTCGAACCGATTGCGCGCGACATTCTCGACGCCGCTTCGCGCGCCGCGGAGGTGATGCGGCAGACGCGAGGGATCGTCCGCCGCGACGACCCGGCCATCGCGCCGGTGTCCGTCAACGACATCGTGTCGGAGGTCGCGCGGCTGTTGAAGAGCGACGCGATCATTCGACAGGTCGCCATCGACCTCCAGCTGGACCCGGGGGCCGGATCCGTCGCCGGCGGGCGCGCGCAGCTCGAACAGGTACTGATGAACCTCCTGCTCAACGCCATCGAAGCCGTGAGCGAACAACCGAACGGACGACGTAACGTCCGCGTCACGACGCGGCGCATCGCGGGGTCCGAGGTGGAGATCAGGGTTCACGACAATGGGATCGGGGTTCCGGAGCCCTTGCGCGATCGGGTGTTCGAACCGTTTGTTACCACGAAGCGCCAGGGCACCGGGCTGGGTCTCGCGATCGTGCGCGCGATCGTGCAAGCTCATGGTGGTCAGGTGCGATTGGAGACACCACAGGAACGCGGCGCCGCATTCCGGGTGACCTTGCCGGCTTGTTAGTGGACCAGACGATGCTCGCGATTCCGAAAAGTCCCGACCCACGGTGGCAAATCGCCTTGGTGGACGACGACGCGACGGTGCTGCGCTCACTGTCGCGAATGTTGTCGATGTGCGGTTACGACGTGACGACGTTTCCATCGGCCACCGCGTTCCTCTCGTCGCTCGAGCGGTGGCAGCCGCAGATGCTGCTCGTCGATCTGCGCATGCCGGGCACCGACGGGCTCACGCTCCAGTCGATGCTGACCGAACGCGGCATCAAGATCCCGACGGTGTTCCTCTCGGGACACGGCGACGTCGCGACCTCGGTGCGGGCGATTCGCGCCGGCGCGCTCGACTTCCTCGAGAAGCCGTGCGACGAACCGGTGCTGCTGGCGTCGCTCGGCCGCGCGGCGGACATGGCGCGCCAACAGTGGCAGGAGCAGGCGTTGACCACCGAGCTTCGCGCGCGGATGGGCAAGCTGACGCGCCGCGAGCGCGAAGTGTTCTCCTGGGTCGCCGCCGGTCGCCTCAACAAGCAAATCGCGGCCGCGTTGGGCACGACGGAGAAGACGATCAAGGTGCACCGCGCGCGCGTCATGACGAAGATGCAGGCCGAATCGATCGCCGATCTCGTGCGCATGTACGACATGTTGAACGGCGGCGAGAAGCGCGAGCTCCATACCGAGCGGCGTGAGGCGGTTCCGGCATTCGGCTGACGGCGCTTCGCTGACGCCGCTTCGCTGACGCCGCTTCGCTGACGGCGCTTCGCCGTCAGCGGCCGCGTGACTCGATTCTCCCGGCAGGTCAGACGCGCGCTGCGATCCGCGTCGGGCTCACGAACTGCTGCACCGTCTCGACGATTCGAATCGGGCGCACCGGTTTGGTGAGCACCGCGTCACAGCCGGCGAGAATCGCCCGGTCGTGATCTTCCGGAACGGCGACGGCCGTCAACGCGATAACCGCCGCTCCCGCCGTTGCGGGATTCTTGTGGAGTTGTCGCGAGAGCTCCCACCCGTCGAGTCCCGGCATGATGAGGTCGAGGAGAACGGCCGCCGGCCGGAGTAATCCGGCGAGGCGAAGCCCTTCGGACCCCGTGGATGCCTCGGCCACTCGAAATCCGGCGCGTTCGAGCACGAGGCGGGCGATGGTGCGGCTTTCCTCGTGGTCGTCCACCACGAGGACGCACGGCGGCAGCATCGCGGTCGCGCTGAGGAAGCTCTGGCGAGCCAGGTCGGACTGTCGAAGAGGAAGAGACATGGGAGGGGGGTTTGAGGCGGGTGGCATAATCGCCCCGCCCAGGCCGTCGGCTCCAGTGGATCAAAGTCGTATGCGCGGCGGTCGCCTCGCCTGACGGATGATCGCGTCGGCCAGCGAGGCAGGCGTCATCGGCTTGTAATGAAATTCATTGCACCCGGCGTCCAGGGCGCGACGGCGGTCCTCCTCGTTCTCGGACGCGGAGACGGCGATCAGCGAGGCGTCGCACATCGCCGGGTCGCGCCGCAGCATCTCGGCGAGCTGCGGCCCGTCGATCTCGGGGAGGACTACGTCGAGCAACACGACGCGCGGCCGGCTCATCTGCGCCAGGGCCAGCGCCTCGAGCCCGCGGCTGGCTTCGCGCACGACGAAGCCATAGTGCTCGAGGACGACGCGCTCGGCGAGGCGCGTGACGTCGTCGTCGTCGACCACGAGCACGGTGCAGGGCGAGCGCCGGCGCGCTGGAAGCTCTGACACGCCCATCGGATTCCTACGCCGCCGGCCTGCTGTCCGCCAACGGCGGCGCCGCATCGCGCGCGTTGGCCGCGGCGCTCGCGGCGATGGACACCGCGCTCGGGATCCGCAACGTGAACACCGATCCAAGTCCCAGGTTGCTCGCCACCGTCAGTTGCCCGTGCATGCCGGTGGCGAATTCTCGGCTGATGGCGAGGCCCAACCCCGTCCCGCCGAATCCCTCGAAGGCCGGCGTCGCGAGCTGAACGTAGGGCTCGAAGATGTCGCCCAGCCGATCGCCGGGGATGCCGGGCCCGTTGTCGCTGACGTCGAAGCGCACGCAGTCCTCGTCGTTTTGACAGGAAATGCGAACGACTCCGCCCGTGCCGCAGAACTTCACGGCGTTGGCCGCGAGATTCACGAGAATCTGTTTCAACTTGTCGCCATCGGCCGACACGAACAGTCCGGCGCACGCCGTCGTCTCCAGCGAGACGCTGTGGCTCGAGGCGAGTGGTGCGACGACGGAGTGGGCGATGCGAATCGCCTCGGCCGCCGAGACGGGCGCGATCTGGTAGGACACGTGCCCGGCCTCGAGACGCGAGAACGTGATCAGATCGTCGATGACGTGGACGAGCACCTCCTCGCTGTCGTGCACGCGCGCGAGGAGCCGCGCCTGTTCGGGCGTCGGCGGATCGGCCGCGCCGACACGGAGCAGATCGATGTATCCGGCGATCGACTGCAGCGGTGTGCGCAGCTCGTGACTCATGCGCGCGAAGAACTGAATCTTCGCTCGGCCCGCCTGTTCGGTGCGCTCGCGGGCTCGCTCGGCGTCCGCGCGTCCGCGTGCTTGGCTCACGGCGACGACGACGAGCCGCGCGCACTGGTCGACGAGGCGCACCATGCGTTTGCTCGTCGTGCGCGCTTGCCGGAACATCATCACGAGCTCGCCGATCGTCTGGCCGTCGAGCCCAAAGAGGGGGACGATCTCGAAGGCGCGAACGCCCAGCGAGTGCGCGAGGGGGCCAAACGATTCGTTGCCGTCGAGCGCGTCGCGAACGACGACTCGCCGGTGCTCGGACAACGCGAGACTGAACGCGTCGGCGCCGGGCTGGTGCGCGCCGATCAGTGCGGCTTGGTCGTCGTCGAGGCCGTAGGCCGCCGCGGGGACGAGCGCTCCGGCCGTCTCGTCATGCAACAGCAGTACGGTCATGTCCGCGCGCGCCAGCGTCAGCGCCAGTTCGAGCGCGGGGCGTAGCTCCGCCGCGGGAAGCGGCCATGCGGGGGGTGCGGGGGGGGCGTGCGTGTCGCGCTGCATCCGTCCTTCCCAGTGGGTCCACTGCCATCCTACGACTGTTCATGAAGGGCGAGGCATTGCCCGATGGTCTACGGACTCGTCCGACGTGTCCAACGGAATCGCCGGAGCCACGGCCGCCGCGCCGGCGCGCTCGCGCGCCGTCACGGCGATGATGATGTCGGCGGCGCGAGGGCGCGCCATCTCGAGACCATCGAGCCGCACGATGTTACGGTCGCGGTCCGCGAGCAGCGCGTCGACGAAGCGGACGAGCGCCGCCAGCGACGAGGCGCGCAGCTTCTGCATGACGCGGCTGCGGTGGACCTTCACAGTTTTCTCAGTCGTGCCGATGCGTACGGCGACGGATTTGTTCGGCAGGCCGCACGCGACGAGCGCGCACACCTCGGCTTCGCGCGGCGTGACGCGCTCGAGTTGCCGCCAGCGCAGGGCCGACGCTCGGCGCTCGTCGTAGAGGCGCTCCGACGACACCGCCGCGCGCGCCATCACGGCGGCGAGTTCTTCGGCGGAGAACGGCTTGGCGAGCAGGTCGATCGCGCCTTCCTTCATCGCCTCGACGGCGGTCGGCACGTGTCCGCTCCCCGTCATGAACACGGTCGGCGCCTCGATGCCGCTGTCGCGCATCGCGCGAATGAGCGCGAGGCCGTCGACGTCGGGCATGCGGATGTCGACGAGCACGCACGACGGGGCCGCGGCGTCGAGGTCTTCGAGGTAGTCGCGCGCCGTCGTGAACGTGCGCACGCGGTGTCCCGTCGCGGCGAGGAGCCGCGCGACTGCGAGACAGGTCGCTTCGTCGTCGTCGATCACGGCGACGAGCATCGGATCACGCTGCATGGAACGGCCAGGTAGTCGTGACGATGGTCCCGCCGCCGGGAAGCGGCTGGACGTTCATCGTTCCGCCGTGGATGGCGATGACGGAGCGCGCGAGACTCAGCTCCCATTCCGTGGAGTCGCCGGACAACCCGAACACGCCCGGACAGGTGACCGACACTTCGGCGCGGTCGCCCGCACGGCGAATGAGAATGCGCACGTTGTTCGGCGCCGGCGCGTCCGGCGGAATCGTTCCGAGGCCGGCGGCGAGGATGTTGAGCAGCGCCTGGCGGATGAACAGACCGTCGCCCGACACGGGCGGCAGCGTGGGCTCGTCGTCGAGCTCCACGGCGACGTGCCGCGCCAGCGCGTCGCCGGATGCGAGCGTCATCGTGTCGCGCACGGCGGCCCTCAGGTCGCAGGCCTCGCGTCGAGGCTCGCGCCTCGTTGCGAGATCTTGTAAGACCTGTACCGCGTCGCGCATGCGGTGCTCTTGGTCGAGCGCTCCGCCCAGCGCGTCGAGCGCGTCGTCGATCGCCGCGTCGGGGCGGCGAAGGAACTGTATCGCCGCCGAGACATTCATCTCGATGGCGGTGAGCGGTTGACGAAGATCGTGCGTCACCGCGGCGACCAAGTCGCCGGAGAGAACGAAGCGAGGCGACGGTGCAGCCGCGACGTGAGCCGCGTCCGGCTCGCTACTCGGGGTGGTGGTCTCGTCGAGCGTCATGGCCAACGAGTTTCTTGTGTAATCGAAATCACAGGCATTGGCTCTTTGGCCAATAGGAAGCGGTTTGTTTCGGAAACAACGTGTGGGCGCACTCGATGCAACCCGATCTCACCGAGGCGCAGATGCAGAGCGCGCGTTCTTCTCTTGGTCACCGTGAGAACATTCCCCTGACCATCGTCGGGGGCGCTCCGGGTACGGGGAAGACGTCGCTCGTGCGACACCTTCTCGAGCACACCGCGGGCCGACGCACGGCCGCGATCGTGGGAGAGAGCGTCGAGATCGACGCATCGCTCGTCGCCGACTCCGACGGCCCGAGAGTCGTGCTCAACAACGGATGCACATACGTGCGCGCTGACGACGACGGCACGGCGGCGCTCGCCGCGCTCGGCGCGTCGCGCGACCGGCCCGATCACGTCGTCATTGATCGCGCGGGGTTCGCCGACCTGCGGCGCATGACGGGATACGGCTACATGCCGGGGTATTCACTCAACGGCGCGGTGTTGATCGTCGATGCGTCGAACCCCGCGCTGAACGACATGGACGGGACCGACGAGTCGCACCTGCAGGAGCAGGCCACCATCGCGAACGTCGTCCTGCTCAACAAGGTCGACCTCATCGACGCCGAGCGCGCCGCCTCGGCACAGCGCACGCTCGAGCGGCTGGCGCCGGCCACGCGCGTCGTGTGGTCGGATCATGGGCGCATCGCCCCGCCGTTGCTCCTCGGATTGTCCGCCGACCCGTCGGCGCTCGATGCGCGCGCTGTGCTCGCCGAGTGGCGGCCCGACTATCTGCCGCAGAATTCGCGGCCGGCGCGAACACGGACGTGCGAGAACCATTGCGCGTGGTGTCTCGTCGCCGACGCGCCGATCGACGGCCGGGAGTTTCGCACGTGGGCGCAGCGGCTCACCGGCCGCGTCATGAGCGGACACGGCACGGTATACCTCCGCGACGAGCCGCAGCATCGCCACGTCTTTCATTTTCTCGGACGGCGCTGGCGGCTCGACCGAGGATCGTTATGGGGTGATGAAACGCCGGCGACGCGGCTGTTGCTCGCCGGCGAAGGCAGCGGCAGTGCAGCGGCGGGAGCGGGGATGGTCAGTCGGGCGCAGCGGCCGGCCTCGAGGGCGGAACGGATCGCCGATGTACCTAGAGCGCCGGATCTCGGAGATGTCGCATGAACGACGACGCATCGACTACCAACAATTCCACGACGCCGCAAGCCGCGAGCAGCGGACTCCGCGTGCTGCTCGTCGACGACCACGTCGAATCCGTGGTGAGCGTGGGACGCTTGCTGCGGACGCAAGGATACCAGGTTCGCGCCGCGTTGAGCGGCATCGAGGCCGTCTCGTCAGCGGTGGACTTTCTGCCGGACGTGGCCCTCATCGATCTGTCGTTGCCCTTGCTCGACGGCTTCGCGGTCGCGAGAAAGCTGCGCTCGATGTCGTCCACGCGTGGCACGTACCTCATCGCGCTCACCGGTTGGGACTCGGAAGACATCGTCGAGCGCGCGCGCTCGGCGGGGTTCGACCGTCACATCGTCAAACCGATCTCGAACGAGGCGATGCGCGCCGTGCTGGCCGAAGTGCAGGCGGGAATTGATGCGGGGGTGGGTGCGGCTTCTCTCGGATAGGAGGTGGACCCATGTCGCTTCCGAACGTAGACACGATCATGTCAGCAGGCGCGCCGGCCGTTCACGAGCCGAGCACGGTTCCGCAGGCGCCTTCCCCCCCGGGCGACGCGCCGTCGCCCGACATGGTGTGGATCCCCGGCGGCACATTCGACATGGGCTCCGATCGCCACTATCCCGAAGAGCGCCCCGTCCACCGCGTGGCGGTGGACGGATTCTGGATGGATCGGTCACCGGTGACGAACGCGCGCTTCGCGCGCTTCTGCGCGGAAACCCATCACACGACATTCGCTGAACTGCCACCGAACGCGCGGGACTATCCGGGGGCGCCGCCCGAGCAGTTGAAGCCCGGTTCGCTCGTGTTCGTGCGGCCGAAGCATCCGGTGCACCTCAACGACATCTCCAACTGGTGGCGATTCGTCCACTTCGCGGACTGGCGTCACCCGCAAGGACCGGGGAGCAGCAACGCCGGTCTCGACGAGCATCCGGTCGTCCACGTGGCGTACAGCGACGCGGAAGCGTTCGCGAAATGGGAAGGGAAAGCGCTGCCGACCGAGGCCGAATGGGAGTTCGCGGCGCGCGGCGGCCTCGAGGGAGCCACGTATGCGTGGGGTGACGAGCTCATGCCGCACGGCCGTCCGATGGCCAACACGTGGCAAGGACGATTTCCGCATGAGAATACTCTCGTGGACGGATGGGAAGGGACGTCGCCCGTGGGCGCGTTTCCGCCGAACGGCTTCGGGCTGTACGACATGATCGGCAACGTGTGGGAATGGACCTGCGACTGGTATCGCACGTCGCACGCGGACCCGCACAAGACGGATTGCTGCACGCCACACAATCCGCGCGGCGGCACCATGCTCGACAGCATGGATCGCTCGCAGCCGGGCACGTGGATTCCTCGCAAGGTGCTGAAGGGCGGGTCGCATCTCTGCTCGCCGAACTATTGCCAACGCTATCGGCCCGCGGCGCGTTTCCCGGAGCCGATCGACACGTCGACCACGCACCTCGGGTTCCGCTGCATCGTACGGCCGACACGCTGAGCGGCCGGTTTGGGTCGGATGCGCGTCGTCCCCGCTACGATGCAGGCGACGCGAGTTCCCGCTTCTCTTCTCCCAGTTCCTTCGACAGGAAGTAGTTGAGCGCGGTCCGAATCGCGGCGATCGCGGCCAGCTGCCCGATCTTCGTCCACTCGGGCAGGATCGCGGTCTCGAGCACGTCGGCGGCGAGCTGGAATTCCAGTGCGAGCGCGAGATACCGCGCGAGGATGAACCGCGTCTCGGTGAAGCTCAGGTGCCGCTGCGTATGCGTCTGCCGCGCGATGCGCACGACGACCGCCCCCGCGCCGATGGCGATCGTCGCGATCCCCAGCGTTTCCAGCCCAAGGCGAGTCCACTCGGCGAACGCGTCGACGCCGCTCAGGAGCGCGTGGTAAACATCCATACACGCGGAGACTGCCGGCCTTTCGGCTCGAACGCGATGGCGCATTGGACCATTGGGCTTCGGTCCAATCGACTCGGTACCGCGGCATCGGCATTCATTGCGTGAGCCGGGCCTGTTCAACCACTGCGGATGAGTTGGAATGCTGCTCGATCCCACGCGCGCGCAAGTGATCGGTCGTTTGATGATCGGTGCCGCGGCGATCGCGGTCAGAATGTGGCTGGACGAACTGGTACCGCGAGGGAGAGTAGCGCGCCGAGCCAGAGCGAAGCGATCGGTCACGCGGCTGGAGCGATGAAGCTCCCGCCGACCGCGCGTTATTTCATCGAGTCGCGAGCTTCGACGAGAAGCTGGTCCATCCCGCTCACGCGGACCAGCCCCAAACGCGGATACTCGAGCTCGATGATGACGTACGTGGCGATCGAGATGCTCGCCGCGATGCCGACGGTGTACATCCAGTTGCGCACGGGACCGCTCGCCATGCCATAGCCGGCGAAGAGCGCCGTCGCGAGCGCTGAAATGCCGAACATCACGTAGATCAGCGGTGACGGGTGGATGCGCCGGGCGACACGCTCGCGTTCGACGGCATCGAATGTCTCGCTCAACGCCGGGAGCAGAAGCATCCGCGCCGGTTCGCCGCCCGGCGCCTTGCAGGCGGCGACGGAGCGGGACCAGAGACTGTCTTCCGCTTGCGTGAGCTGCGGAGGAAACTCGAGATGATGTCTCGGGGCCACCGGACCCGTGTAGTAGGAAACGAGTCCGTCCATGTACCGGCGCAACGCGTCGCGGACGGGCGAGCGCAATTCGTCGGGCAGCAGTGCGACGCGTCGCCAACTTCGTTGCGCCGCATTCGCGATCTCACCCACCAACGTGCGACGCTGGTCGAATCGGTTCGCGGCGCCGGAAAACATGAACCCGGCCAGCAACGCGAGGAGGCCGTACACGGAGCCGTCGACGACGCCGACGCCGGCGCGCGCTTTGTTCCCCCGCGTTTTCGTCCGTTCCACGCCGACCCGCCGGCCGACCTCGAGCATCAACATCATCGCGAGGAACAGCGCGACGGCGAGGCCGATGCTCAGCAAAGCAAAGTTCGCGGTCACCACGGGAGTCGACTTCCGTCGGCAGGTGTCGATCGGCGGCCGGTCACAGGCGCAGCTGCAACCGCGACTGGAAGAACATCGTCGCGCCTCGCAGCTCGAAACGCGTCAGAATCGCGTACCCGTACGCGAACTCGAGCCGAACGTTGTCCGTGAGGTACCAGTTGATCATGGGCGTGATACGCCACAGGATGCCGCCCTGGATCGGACCGTTCGTCAAATTGCTGTACGAGACCTTGACCAGCGGCGCCCACGCGCCAGACGAGCCCTGGATCACGGTGCTATCCGGGACGACTTCCGTGAAGTAGTTGCCCGCGAGGTTGAAGGGCCGAGCCTCGCCCGTCGTGACCCAACTCACGACGGCCTCACCGCCGTGAAACCACGGATTGCCATTTTGCGGCGAGTGAACCCTCTGCCAGTAGTATTCGCCGCCCATCAGCACTCGGCCGAGCCGATAGTAGAGCTCGGGGCCGAACGCGTACGCGGTGCTGGCGGGGAATTTTCCGGTGTCGATGAAGTAGGGCGCCGGGAACGCCTCGGGCTTGGATCGAAGACGCAGCGAGTCTTTGTCGGCGTCGCCGATGCGGAAGTTCATCCCCAGGTGCAACAGCTTGCCGGCCGTGTCGCCGGCGAGCGGATCGATTCCGGCGCGCGCTACGAACTGATAGTTGTACGACGAAAAGCTCTGACCTTCGGAGAACGCGTCCATGAACGCGCCCAGGTTGAAGAACAAGTGGTTGTTCGGGTTGTAAAACAGCCATTTGACACCGTCCGCCAGCAACGGAACGGTCGCGTCGGTGAAGGGCAGACGCTCCATCGACCAGCCGTCGTACCCGACCATTACCTTGTTGAGGCTGAACCCTTCCTTCGCTCGCCCGAGAAAGAAGTGGCTGTAGATCTCGGGCACCGAGACCATGAACCCGGTCTGGCGGACGAGCCAGCGCGACGTCGCGACGTCGTACATGATGCCCGCCTGCCAGGTGAACGGCCGCTTCGTCTTGAAGCGCCCGCCGAACAGAATGCGCCCATCCCGAAACTTGTATTGGGGATTCAGGTTGGGAAACTGCTCCTTGCTCGCCGAATCTTGCCAGTAGGCGATCCAATCGAACAGCATCCCGCCGCCGACGTGCATCGTCGTGAAGCCGAGATTCCACTCGAGGCGCCGTAACAGGTTCCGGCGCATCGGCTCGTTGTCCGCCTCGCCGGCGGTCAGTTCCACCGACAGGATCGAGTCGCGCGTGGAGTCCTGTCGGCTCTGTCCCGGCTTTTGCCCGGTTGCGGCGCGCGGTGCTCCGAACGCCGAGAGAACGACGAGGGCTCCGAGCGCAAGTCGGGGAAGTGTCATGGCGATGCTCGAGAGCGTGAGTGGCGCCGCGGTCCCCCGTCGACCGCGGCGGCCGTTGCGTCAGTATTCGTCGAAGTAGCGCTGGATCGTCATCGGGTCTGACGTTTTCAGCAGTGCCAGCCGCAAGAGCACGCGGGACTTCTGCGGGTTGTGGGCGAGCGATGCGACCAAGTGCAGGCTGTCGTCTTTGACTTCGACGTTGCGACCCACTTCCCCCGTCGTGACACGCGTCGAGCGGACGCACACGATGCCGCGCTTGGCCTGCGCCGCGAGCGCGTCGAGCGCGGCCTTGGTCATGTTGCCGTTGCCGACGCCGGCGATCACGATTCCTTTCGCCCCCGCCGCGGCCGCCGCGTTGATCAGCGTGCCGTCCATGTTTTCCGTGGCCATGATCACGTCCACTCGCGGCAAAGTCGTCGTCGCGTCGACGGAGAACTCCGAGTTCACGGTATTCTTGCCGACGGGCCCGCGGTACCACTCGATCTTGCCGTAGTTCACCGTGCCGATCAGGCCGGACAGCGGCGACAGGAACGTCTGCACCGCGGTGGTGCTCGTCTTCGTGAGCGACGCCGCGCCGTGAATCCAGTCATTGACGACGATGAGCACGCCGTGGTTTGGCGCTTGTTTGTCGGCTGCCACCGCGACGGCGTTGAAGAAATTCAACGGTCCGTCCGCCGAGAGCGCCGTCGACGGCCGCATCGACGCCGTCAGCACCACCGGCTTCGCCGACTTGACGACGAGATTGAGGAAGTACCCGGTCTCCTCGATCGTGTCGGTGCCGTGCGTGATGACCACGCCGCTGACGTCCGGCTGGGCGAGAATCTGGTTGACGCGCGTTGCCAGCTTCATCCAGACTTCGTCGTTCATGTCCTGCGAGCCGATGTTCGAGACCTGCTCGCCGCTCAACCGCGCGAGGCGCTTCGCCTCGGGGACTGCCGCGAGGAGCTCATCGACGCCCACCTGGCCGCTCGAATACCCCGCGGTCACGTTGCTCTTCGCCGCGCCCGCGATCGTGCCGCCGGTCGCGAGCACGACCACCTTCGGCAACGACATCGTGTCGATGGACACCGTTCCGCCCGCCGTGCCGCCCTGTGCGTACACGCTCGCCGACGCAACGAACACCATGAACATCGGGACCAGATTCCTTTTCCGCATTTGACGCCTCGACGGTAAGACTCTCTTTACGACGACGTTACCGGGCGACCAGCCAGATCCACCCGGTGCCCACGACCAGGTACAACAGCAGACAGAACGCGGTGTGCAGCGCTCCCAGGCGATACAGCTGGCCCTGGGACAGATATCCGCTCCCCGCGAAGAGCAGATTCGCGCTCGATGCCTGCGGCGTGATCGCCGCGAAATAGTTCGTTGCGAAGAGCAATTGAAAAGCGAGGATCGAGGGCGACGCGCCGAGCTTGACGCCGACGCCGAGAAACACGCCGAACAGCGCAAGCAGGTGCGCGGTCTGGCTCACGAACAGGTAATGCAAGAGCACATAGGCGATCAGCAGCACTACCGCGGCGGCGAGGACCGGAAATCCTCCCAACGCCGTGGCGAGTCGGTCACCGACGTACTCCATGAAGCCGAGCTTGTTCAACTGGCTGCTCAGCGTGAAGAGCGACGCGAACCAGATGAACGTCGCGAGGACATCTCCTTCGTGCGCGATGTCGCCAAGCGTCAGCACGTTCGTCGCGAGCATGACGCCAAGTCCGAGGAACGCGACTGCGGTCGGATCGATGTGAAGCGTGCTGGCGAGTCCCCACAGCACCACCATGCCGAGGAACGTGAGCCCGACGATCTTTTGGTCGCGCGTCAGCGGCCCGAGCTCCGCCAGCTTCCGCCGGGCGTCGGCGGGCGCCTCCGGCATCGCGGTCACCTCGGGCTTGATGATCTTGTACAGCACCAGCGGGACGAGAGCCATCGCGAGAATCGTCGGCACGGCCGACGCGACGAGCCACGACCCGAATCCGATGTTCACGCCGTTCTTCTTGGCGATCTCGGCGCCGAGGGGATTCCCCGCCATGGCGGTGAGCCAGAGCGCCGATGAAAGCGATAGGCTTGCCATGCCCGAGAACATCAAGAACTGCCCGAGCCGTCGTCTATCGTGCCGATCCGGAGTCGCGCCTGCCGCCTCGGCCATCGAGAACACGAGGGGGTAGAGAACGCCGGACCGAGCGGTGTTGCTCGGGAAGGCCGGCGAGATGACCGCATCGACGCCAAAAATGCTGTACGAGAGGCCGAGCGTGGACTTGCCGAACCAACTGATCGCGCGATAGCCGAGCCGCTGGCCGAGTCCGCACTTCACCACTGCGCGCGCGACGAGAAACGCGACGATGATGAGGACGATCGTCGGGTTGGCGAACGAGTCGTAGGCCTCCTCGGCCGAGAGCGTTCTCGTGAGCACGGAGGCCGCGACGGCGAAAACGGACGCCGTGAGGATCGGGAACGCGCCGATCACGACCGACAGAATCGTCGCCGCGAAGATCGCGAACAAGTGCCACGCCTGCGCGGACAAGCCCCCGGGCGGCGGAATGAACCAGATGATCAGCGCGATGGCCAACGAGATGGCACGCGCGAGACGCTTGGGTTGTGGCGGCTCCGGTGTGTCCGGCGCCGGCGGAGTTCTCGCCGGCGCCGTGGATTGCGGTTCCTCAGGCGAGGGACGCCGCAGCGGCAGAGCCATGACCCGTCTCCGGTCGCTCCGCTATCGTCCCGATCCGGTCAGTGCCGCGGGGCTCAGAATCTCGTCGATCTGCGCGTCCGTGAGGATGTGCTTTTCGCGGACGATCTCGAGTATCCCCTCGCCCGACTCCAAGGCCTCGGCCGCCAGCTCGGTCGCCTTGTCGTAGCCGATCACCGGATTGAGCGCCGTGACCGTCCCGATGCTCGAATCCATGTAGTGCTTGAGCACGTCCTTGTTGGCCGTGATCCCCTCCACGCAGAACTTTCGCAGCGTGTCCGCCGCGTTCACGAGCAGCTTCTGCGACTCGAAGATGCAGGCCGCCATCACCGGCTCGAACGCGTTCAGCTGCAGCTGCCCGTTCTCGGCGGAGAGCGTGACGACGAGGTCGTTTCCGATCACGCGGTAGGCGACCATGTTCGTCACCTCGGGAATCACTGGATTCACCTTACCCGGCATGATCGACGAGCCGGGCTGCGTCGCCGGAAGGTTGATTTCGTGCAGTCCGCACCGCGGGCCCGACGACAAGAGACGGAGATCGTTGCCGACCTTGGCGAGCTTGATCGCCAGGCTCTTCAGCGCCGACGAATAGAGCACGAAACCCTGCGTGTCCTGCGTTGCCTCGATCAGGTCATTGGCGAGTCGAACCGGAAGGTGAGTGACCTTCGCCAGATGATCGGCGCACTTCTGCGCGTAGCCTGGCGGCGCGTTGAGACCGGTGCCGATGGCCGTGCCGCCCATGCTGACTTCACAGAGAACGACCTTGACGGCTTCGAGCGCGCGGACTTCGTCGGCCAGCGTACGCGCGAAAGCGACGAACTCCTGACCGAGCGTCATGGGGACGGCGTCCTGCAGCTGCGTCCGCCCCATCTTGAGCAGATCCTTGAACTCCTGTCCCTTCGCTTTGAACGCCTCGATCAATTGCTCGAACGCGGCGATCACTTGCGCGTTGCCGAGCGCCATGCCGATGTGCATCGCCGTCGGATACGAGTCGTTCGTCGACTGCGACCGGTTCACGTGGTCGTGCGGATCGAGAAACTTGTACTCGCCTTTCTTCTTGCCCATCAGCTCGAGGCCGCGATTCGCGATCACCTCGTTGGCGTTCATGTTCGTCGACGTGCCCGCGCCGCCCTGGAGAATGTCGAGCTGGAACTGGTCGTGGAGCTTGCCGTCGATGATTTCCTGGCAGGCCTTTTCGATCGCGGTCAGTATGTCCTTGGAAAAACCGTCAGTCTCGAAGTTCGCCCGCGCCGCCGCGAGTTTCACCATGGCGAGCGCCTTGATGAAGTTCGGAAAGACGCTCAATGGTTGATCGGTGATCTTGAAATTCTCGAGGGCGCGCGCGGTTTGGACGCCATAGTACGCGTCGGCCGGAACCTGAAAATCACCGAGAAGGTCGTGTTCGGTGCGAGTGTTCGTAGCGGGCATGCAGGGAGCCTCGCGAAATGAGTTGACGGCGCGTACCGCGTGAGCGCGATGTAGGGCGGGTGCGGTCGCGCAACCTATGGGTTAGCGCCGACGAACTCGCAGTGGACGATGGTCCAACCGGTGAATGCCTGTCGCCCGCGAACGCGTGGCTCAGCGTCGCCGGGTCAGCGCAGTTCCCATTGCACGCGCGCCGTGAGCGAGCTCGCGCGCCCGACGCCGTTCTTGCTGAGCGACATGAAGCCGTAATCGATCAGCACGCGAAGGTCGTGCGGCGCGTAGACGGCAACGGCGAGCGTTCCGCGCTCGAGCGCGCCGCCGTCGACCGACCTGTCCGTGAGATCGGCACTGCTGAACCGGGCGGCGAGTTCGCAAACGACCTTCCGCCGTTCCAGCTCGACGCGGCTCAGCGAGCCGGTTTCATCATCGTAGGCTCGCGGGGTTCCGCCGGAGCGCCAGCTGGCGCCGGCATACCACCCGACGAAGTGGAGCGTGCCGTTCGGCGTTCCCGCGACGAACGTCGGCAGTAGCTCGGCGACGAACGAAAGCGACCGTCGCTGCATGAGCGCCTCGACGTCGATCGTAGTCGCGCTCGACGCCGGAATTCGCCCCGTATTGACGAAGTTCGGCGCCGCGTCGACCTCGGGCTTCGTCTTGAACTCGATGAAACCGTCTTGCGCACCGGTCGCGCGGACATCGAACGCCAGCTGCGCGACGCGACCGGTCTTGTCGTCCGCGACCGGCGCCGCGAAGATGCGTGCGGCGTACTGGCCGCCGTTGGCGCGAAACGAGTCCCCGTTGAACAGAAAGCTGTCGAACGCGCCGAGCGACCAGCCCCAGCGGCCGTCAGCAGCGAATGACCCGCTGTTCCACACGCGAAGTCCGTCGTTGCGCGTGGGGAAAAATGCGGTGACGCCGGCTGAGCGTTCGCTGTACGGCTGCGTTCGCGTCCCGAGATAGATGTCTTGAGATGCGCCTTCTTTCTGCCGGCCAACGCTGATCCACACGTTCCCGCCGGCGGGAATGCTGAGCGCGAGATCTTTTAGCGTGAACTCCGGGGGGTCGATGTCTTCGAGCCTGTTGGACTCGACTGCCAGCAGGTAGCGCCATCGGTGGGCGGAACCCAACGTCCCGTCGAGAATGAGACGGCCGGTGCGGACCACGCCGACCGTCGCCAGCGAACCGACCTGCGCTTCGTTCACCGCCGACTGCCGATAGGCGTCTGCATCATATAAGAAGGCGAATCCTACCCGCACCGAGCCGAAGCGGCCGACGGCGGCGTTCCACGGCAGCGTGTCGGATGTAGCCGTTGCTTGTGCGCGCGACGCATCGGCCATGACGCCGAGCGCGCCGAGCCCGATGAGCGTTGCCCGGACGTTCATTCGGCGACGCGAAAACCGTCCTGGTGCGGCGGAAGAGCGTACGCGAGGATGCCCTCTCGCGCGAGCTCGCGCGAAAGATTGGCAACCGCGGCGTCGCCGAGCTTGGCGATGGCTTTCGCGTCGCCGGGGTCGCCGCGTCCAGCCCAAACGAGGTGATCGTCGCGCAGCGAATACACTTGAACCTCGATCGCTACCAATCGCTTGGGAGGCACCGACGCCGGATCGAACGGCGGATTCCAGAGGCGGTCCCACTGCTCTCGGATCGTCCGAGCCGGGAGGGGATGGCGGGACCTCGGAAGGTCAGCGGCCAGTAGCGAGGTCGGCCGCGGGTCGGCGAGAACGACGGTCATGATGATCGCGGCGTCGAACTGATCGTCGTCGAACACGGCGCGAACCGCCGCGGCGTCGCCGAGGTCGATCGCGGCCAGCGCCCGATACGAAGGCGTTCCTCTCGGAAACTCTGCGACGATCCGATTCTCCATCGCGATGCGCAGACGATCGTCGCTCGACGCGAACACGGCGACGACGTTGTCGAACTGCATCCTACGCCGTCCCGGCGCGCCCCACGAGGTCGTGACCTCGGCCCAGTGATAGCAAGACGTGGCCACCGCGAAGGCCGCCACCGCGGCGCTCCTGGCGATAGGGCGCCGCCAGCGAGAACGTCGAATCACTTGGCGGGCGCCGGCGACGAACGTTGCGAGAACGCCCAAGCCCCTCCCGGCTCGAGGGCCGGGAGGGGGACCGAGTCCGAGGTGCGCGTCAGACCCGCGAAGGGTCGTAAGCGTACGTGTGGAGCTCGGTCTCGACGAAGCGTCACTGAGCGAGCGCGCGGTTGAAGAGCAACCGGACTTGCACGCGACGGTTCAGCGCACGGCCACTAGATGTTGCGTTCGTAGCAATCGGCTGTGTTTCCGAGAGGCCGACCGGAGTGGCGATGTTGCGAAGGTCGATGCCGCCGGTCTGCGTCAGGTACTGCACGACCGACTGCGAACGCCAATAGCTGAGGCGCTCGTTGAGCGACATGCTGCCGCGAGAATCCGTGAAGCCCGAGACCTCGAACACGCAGGTGTTCATGCTCTTGCACGCCGAGATCATGTTGTCGAGCGTGCGCTTGGCTTCAGGAGTCAGCTGGGCGCGGCCGCTGGCGAAGAAGATTGCCCGGGACTGCGACAGGTCGAACTTCGCGAGGTTGTCGATGCGACCGTTGATGGTGCCGATCGATCCACGTGCACGATCGATGAGCGCGTTGAGCGTGTCACGGCCACGGCGAGTCACGGCCTCGAGGCTGTCGCGGTTGGCCGCGGTCGCCGAGTCCATGAACACGCGCATGTCGAGCGTACCGGCCGCGACGCCTTCCGCAACGTTCTGCGCGCTGGCGTGGAAGAGGATGGACGAGGCGACGAGCTCACCACCCATGCCGCCCGTTCCCTTCAGGTGAACCTTCAGGCCGGGGATGAGCGTGTCTTCACCCTGCCGACGCCGACCCAGCGCCAACGTGCCCGACGGCGTGGAGATCCTGGTGTCGTCGTTGACCGTAACGAGGCTGATCGCGTCAGTTGTCTCGTCACGCACGAGCAGGCTGTCGCCGTTTCGGTTGATGATGAAGCCGGTGATCTTCGCTTCCGAACCTTGCACATAACTCAGCGTCGGTTGCGGCCGCGACGTCGAGACGTTCTGCGCATGCACGCGCGGAGCAGCCGCGAGTGCGCACAGCAGCGCCAGCAGACGCGCGGCATTGCGGGCCGGGCGTCGCAATTCCTGCAAGTCGAGCATCATCGTTCTTGTCATAGCAATTACTCCTGAATCTCACGTATCCGCGTGAGGTAGACTGCGTGGCCCGAGCGGCTCCAGACCTGGCAACGCGCCCCGGGTAACCACTGAATCCTCATGAACGATGCCGTTGTGGTGCGGATCACCTGCGTTGGTCCAACGGTCAATCCCGACGACAAAGCGGCGTAGGTTCATCGGCCAATGCCGACGAACGCAATCCGCACCGACGTTGCGCATCGTGGCGCTGGGGCGCTGACACACCAGTCTCCGCTGTCGCGCCGCTGTTACGCAGCTGAGGTGGATGATGTCGTGCGGAAAGAAGAACCTTGTTGCCGCGTGTGCTCTGCTCGCGGGAGTCGTGTTCGCCGGCCACAGCGTCGCGAACGCACAGAGCTCGAAGTCCTCCGGCGAACCACCGAAATTCGTCGAGCTCCCCTGCAACTCGGTCTTCGGCCCGCCGCCGACGGGCGGCATCACGATGCGCTGCGGCACGGTGACCGTTCCGCAGAATCGCGCTCGGCCGAAAGACTCGCATCTGGTCCCCGTCGTGCTCCCGGTCGTCGTCTATTCGATGGCGGGCGCGCACGGCAACCCGGTGGTCTTCCTCCCCGGTGGACCCGGCGAGTCGTCGATCGACGCGGCGCAGCGCGTCCTGCTCGAGACGCCGGCCGGCCAGACGCTGCTGCGCGACCATCCCATCATCGCCTTCGACCACCGCGGCTACTCGTCCGTCCCCGACCGCGCCTCGCCTGACCTCGGCACGGTCGTGTTCGAGCCGCGCGCGAGGCGCGCGCTCGCCGTCAAACCGCTCAACGACTCGCTCACGCGACGAGCACGCGAGCTCCGCGCGCACGGCGTCGATCCGGCGAACTTCACCACGCTGCCGGCGGTCGAGGACATCGCCGACGTCGCGCACGCGCTCGGCTTGAACAAGGTCATCATGTTGGGCGCGTCGTACGGCAGCCGCGAATCGCTGCACTTCATGCGGCGTCATCCGGACATGGTGGAAGCGTCGATCCTCGACGGCATCGCGCCCCCGAGCGCGACGCAGATTCTCGACTCCACGTACGTCGCCACCGCCGGGCGCGCCATCGCGGCTCAGGTCATCAACGAATGCCGCAGCGATTCGGTGTGCGTCGCGCAGTACGGCGACCTCGCCAAGTGGGTCGCCAAGCTGACCGACGGCGGCGGCGCGCTCCGCCGGACGGCGCAGTTCGGCGCGTCCGATCCGTGGCACACGATCGAGGTCGCCGGCGCGGCGGTGTTGAGCGTCCTCGGCGTCGCGTCGAGCGACGAGGGCATGCGCGCCAGCGTGCCCCGCATCATCACCGAGCTCGCTCAGGACGACACGCTGCACGATGAGTTCGCGTTGCGCGTCTTCCTCGCGGCGGCGATCGACCCGTCGCTGCAGACCGCGTCGCGCCAAACCGCGCCGTTGATCTACTACATCGACCTCTGCGGCGATCGCCCGCAAGGAGAGCCGAAGGCCGGCACCCGCATGCTCTGCGACGCGCTCGGCGTTCCGTTCTCTGGGCCGGAGGCGATCAATCCGGTGAGCAGCGACATTCCGACGCTGTTGATCTCGTCCGGCTACGACGCGCAGACGCCCGCCGCCCTCGCCGATGAAGCCGCGAAGACGTTGTCGCACGCACGCCGCGCTCACTTCGCCAACGCCGGCCACGTCGCGTTCGCGCGGCCGCTCGCCATGGCATGCGCGGCGTTGATCATGGATGCCTTCCTGCGGGACCCGAACGCCGACCCACCCACGTCGTGCATCGGCCGGGTGACGCCCGCATTCCTGCCGCCCATCGACTCGAGGCCGCTCAAGTCGCCCTGACCGCCTGAGACATCGACGAGCGCGCCGCGGCCGAGGCGTAGGACCGACTGGTTCTACCTCTCGGCCGCTCTTGCGTGCGCCGTGCAAACCGTTTGCTGGAGTCACGCGCCGAGCCGCCCGAGGTCTTCCGCCCGACCCGTGCAACACTGACGATACGGCCAGTCAGTATCGCCTCGGCTCGCGCTTCAGACGTCGAGCCGTCTCGTCGCTGCCTTCACGGCGTGTCACGGAGCGGCTTGACCGCGATCGCTCCGCGGGACGATCACTCTAGGCGTCAGCGACAGGGGACAGCGACTCACTCCGCGCGGCGCCATGGCGCTACCGAGAAAAAGCGAACGCACCCTCTTCGATGATGACACCGGTTAGACGGGCGGAGGTCCACGTCGCCGGCGGAAGAGGGTGCGCTCGAAGATGCGAACGCGTGTCGCGCTAGGCACTCATCGTGTGCGTCACGGAGGGCTGACGACCACGTACGTCACGTCCGTGCCGTTGAACTCGGGCTTGTACCAGGTGCTGCCGCACTGCTGGTAGGTGATTCCGTTCACGACCGTGCTGGTGCACGTAGTTGACGGCAGGTCGTACACCACCGTGCCGACCGTGCTGCTGGCGAGCGCGCCGGCGGCGTAGCCGGCGGCGGCGGCGCCCCAGCCGCCGTAATAGCAGCAGCCGTCCCAATCGTTGTACCAACCGCCGCCGCCGCCGATCACGGCGACATTGTCACCGATGTCGATCGGGCGGTTGTTGATGATGTTGCCGGGCCGGTTGTTGACGATGTTGCCCGGTCGATTATTGACGATGTTGCCCGGTCGATTACTGACGATGTTGCCTGGCCGGTTGGCGATCTGACCAGCGGCCGTGCCGACGTTCGGCCTGTTGACCGGCGCGCTCGGGCGGTTGATCGGCTGGCTGATCGACGGGCGGTTGAACGAGCCCCCGCCCCGGTTGAAGCTGGGCCGCGTGACGCTGGACCGCGCCGCGCCGCGCGAGAAACCGCCGCCTCGGAATCCGCCGCCACCGCCGCGGAACCCGCCGCCGCCGCGGCGTCCGCCGCCGCCGCGACGCTGCGCGTCAGCGTGGCCGACGATGAGCAGCAACGCGAGCATCGACAGCACGAGTCGTCCGATGAATCGTCTCATTTGTACCCCCCGGCTTTCTTTTCCGCGGCGCGGGCCGCGGCGACGTCGGCGAACGTGATCTTCTTGGCGTCACTCGGTGGGTCGAAGACGAACGCCTTGTCGTTGTACGACGGTGCGAGGTTCCACGTGTAGGTCGACGAATGCTGCGGTCGCGCCTCGTCGGTGGTCGTGGTGAGCACCAGCTTGAGCGGCAGCGGGAAGTCGCCTCGCTGAATCCAGATCTGCCAATCCAATCCCGCCTGCCGGAAGGCGTACTGTTCGCACGTCACGCCGTTGATCGCCGCGGGGCCGAGGTCGGTCGCGTCGGTGATGTTGGCGACGTCCGACTCGGCGGTTCCCCATCGGAACAGATCGGCGCCCGGCACGTCGATGTCGAACCTCTCATCGAGCGTGTCGATGAGAGCGATGATCGTCGACGGCGCGTTGGTCGTCGCGTAGTATTTCACGCGCGGCGCCCACATCGTGAAGGTCTTGCCATCGTAGAGCAGGGTGCGCGGCTGGCGTTGATCCGCGATCTCGACCCGCATCTTATCCGGCCTCGACGCAGTCAGATCGACAACCGAAGAGCGCTGGACCTTCTGCCCGTTTTCCATGACGTCTTCCGTCGTGACCAGGGCGTGCACGCTGAACGCTTTGAGCGTGCGAAGGTATGCGCCCATTTTCTCGAGCGCGTCGATGGCGTCCTTGTCGATCCGGTCGACGTCGCCGGCGGCCGAGTCGGCGACCGGTTTCGTGTAGGTGGTGTCCTGCGCGGCGGCCCGGCTCGGCGATAACCCCGCCACGGCGAGCGCCGCTATGCCGACGGCGACGCGCGCACCAATTCTCGAGTGCTTCATTACAACTCCTGCATCAGTGACTTTCGGAAACTCACGCGGGCCAGAGAGCCGCCAAATTGGACCTTTGGAGGAGGCGTACGCGCGAGTCCCGTTGGCCAGCGCGGCTAGCCGGGTGGCATGGGCCGATTGGATCGCGGCGACGTATTGCGATTCGCTCGCGTCACCGGCGCATCCCGAAACGCGATCTGTCGCGACCGCGTCGCGACCCGCTTGAACCGCCTCACATAAGGGCTCGCCGCGATGGCTGCCACGACGAATTGAAGGAGGACCGCCGGTGCCACGAGCTTGCTGCTCGGAAAGGCCGCGAGGCCGACGGCGATCGCAACCGCCGGATGACGCAGCGCCGAGGCGAGGGCGAGCACCGGGCGGTTCGCGTCGACAGGTCCGCCGAGCTCGTGGCCGACAAAGAGCGCGAGTGCGGTGACGATCAAAACAGCCACCAACGCTCGGTTGCCGATAAGACTTCGCATCGCCGGCCAGGCGCCGAAGAGGATGAGCAGGAACGCCGCCACGAGCACGACCATGGCGACCACGTTCACTGGCGTGGCGAGGCGTCCCGCAAACGTGGGCGTGAGTTGACGAAGCACGAGTCCGACGCCAAGCGGCACGAGCACGGTCTCGCCCATCAGAATCGCAACAGGGCCGGCGGCGAGATGCGCCGACGCGCCGAGTAGCGCGGCGAGCGCCCCGACGCTGATGGGTACGAGCACGATGGCGACGAGTGAAACGACGGTGAGCAATCCGATCGCATACGCCGATTCGCCGCCTGCCTTTCCCGTCTGGTTCGGCAGGATCGGCGGCACGGGAGAAATGGACGCCGCGACCAGCGCGACTTTGACCGCCGGCTGAACGCCGAGCGCTTGCGTGACCGCGAGCGCGACGAGCGGGACGATGACGTTCATCGACAGGATCGATCGCGCGAGCAACCCCGGGTGACGAACAAGCCAGAGGGCGTCTCCCTCGCTCGAGCGAAGTCCGATGGCAAGCACGGCGAGCGCGAGGCTCACCTTGACGATCGGCAGAATGAACGCGGCCTTCGCCACGATCACGATGGCGTGCAGCATGGCTTCGAGCGTACGTCTCGCCCGTCAGCGGTCCCATTGGCATTTGGTCCGATCCGGTCCCGCGCCGTGTGGCGAAAGTCCAATGGGGTGCGTCGCGCGCTCGAGCGCAGGTTGCGCCCATTCCAGCTTCGATCGTGAAAGCGACGTATGGCCTCTGACGAACCGGCCTCGCCGAAGTCGGCCGCGAATTCCTTCGACGACCCGGCGGTCGAGCTCTCGGCCCGACGGACCGGCATGTCGTTCCAGCGCACGCGCATGAGCGCGGACCGCACGCTGATGTCGGTGATTCGAACGTCGCTGTCATTGATCAGCTTCGGCTTCACGATTTACCAGTTCTTCGAGCACGTGGCGGAGACTGGGTTGATCACGCGATCCCCCCACGGGCAGGCGCGCCGATTCGGCCTCTCGCTGGTCGTGCTCGGCCTCGTGATGCTCGTGGTCGGAATCGGCTATCACCTCGCGTTCATGGCGGGGTTGCGCGCCGAGCGTGAGATGATGCGCGCCGAAGGCTTGGTACACGGCGAAAGCCGGTTTCCTCGGTCGTACACGCTGGTCGTGGCGCTATTGCTGCTCGTCGTCGGCCTGCTCGCCGTGATGAGTCTCGCGTTCCACGTCGGACCGTTCGGCTGACACTCGCTCGCGCACGATTCGATCGACGAATCAATCAGTGACCTGCCTTCCGGAGACACCGAATGGCCACGCAGACCAAACAGACGCCGCCGGCCGCCAACAAGCCGAACATTCTGTTCATCATGTCGGATGACATCGGCTGGTTCAACGTCAGCGCGTACAATCTCGGCATCATGGGTTATCGCACGCCCAACATCGACCGCATCGCGCGGGAAGGCGCGCTCTTCACGGACTTTTATGGTCAGCAGAGCTGCACCGCCGGGAGAGCCGCATTCATCACCGGCCAGTCGCCGATTCGCACCGGGCTCACCAAGGTGGGTCTGCCGGGCGCGACGCTCGGACTGAGCGCCGAAGACCCGACGATCGCGCAATTCCTGAAGAATCTCGGCTACGCCACGGGACAGTTCGGCAAGAACCACCTCGGTGACCGGAACGAGCATCTGCCGACGGTGCACGGATTCGACGAGTTCTTCGGCAACCTGTATCACTTGAACGCCGAGCAAGAGCCTGAGAACCCGGACTACCCGAAGGACCCGGCGTTCCGCAAAAAGTACGGACCGCGCGGCGTGCTCCGTTGCAAGGCAACCGACACGGACGACACGACCATCGACGCCCAGTTCGGCAAAGTCGGCAAGCAGACGATCGAGAACACCGGCCCGCTCGACACGAAGCGGATGGAGACGGTCGACGAGGAGTTCCTCGCGAGCGCTCTCGACTTCATGGAGCGAAAGACGAAACAAGGCGCGCCCTGGTTCTGCTACTTCAACACGACGCGCATGCACATCTTCACGCACCTCAAGCCGTCATCCAAGGGGAAGACGGGCCTGGGAGTCTACCCGGACGGCATGGTGGAGCTCGACGGCTACGTCGGTCAGCTACTCCAGAAGCTCGAGGAGCTTGGCGTCGCCGACAACACCGTCGTCGTGTTCACGACGGACAATGGAGCGGAGAAGATGTCGTGGCCGGATGGCGGCTGTTCGCCGTTCCGCGCCGAGAAGGACACCAACTTCGAGGGCGGCTGGCGCGTCCCATTCGTGATGCGGTGGCCAGGTGTGCTCAAACCGGGCCGAGTCATAAACGACATCTGTTCCCTGCAGGACATGATCCCCACGTTCGCGGCGGCGGCTGGGGAGCCCGATCTCGTCGAAAAGGTCAAGAAGGGATATGCCATCGACGGACGAACCTTCAAGGTGCATCTCGACGGCTACAACCTCTTGCCGTTCTTGAGGGGCGAGGTCGAGAACTGCCCTCGCGAAGGGTTCCTTTATTGGAGCGACGACGGAGAGCTGCTGGCGATCCGCGTCCACCAATGGAAAGCGTCGTTCGACGAGCAACGCGCACAGGGACTGGACGTCTGGCGCGAGCCGTTTTCGACAATGCGCATACCAAAGTTCTACAACATGCGCTCAGATCCATTCGAAGCGGGCGAGGACAGCTCCCTGTTCTACGACAAGTGGATGGTGGATCGCGCGTTCTTGCTGATTCCCGCTCAGGCCATCGCCGCGCAGTGGATGGAGTCGTTCAAGGAGTTTCCCATCCGCGCGAAGCCCGCCGCGTTCAATCTCGACGAGGTCGTCGCCAAGCTCATGCCCAAGGCCGGCTAGCTGTCCACGGAGCGTCCGATGATCAGCCTCGTAACGGCCGACAACTTCAACCGCGCGGAAACAGACTTGTATTTCGCGAGCGCCGTGGAACAGGCCGGCGGCCTCGGGAAATTCCACCACCGTCGCGACGTGATGCCGGTGGACAATCAAACGGTCGTGCGCCCGAACCGGGACACGCTGTACTCGTCGGCTGTCTTCGATCTCGACGCGGGTCCGGTGACGATCACGTTGCCGGACCCTGGCTCCCGGTTCATGTCGATGATGGTGATCGACGAAGACCAGTACGCCGCCGGCGTCGTCTACGGCAAGGGGCGCTACACCTATACGAAAGACCGGCTTGGCACGCGCTACGTCATGATCGCGGTCCGCACGCTCGTGAACCCGAACGATGCGGAGGACCTGAAAGCGGCCCGCGCGCTCCAGGACGCGATTCTCGTCGGCCAGAGCGATCGCGGGTCGCTCGAGCTCCCCGACTGGGATCTCACCACGGAAAGAACAGTCCGGGAGGCGTTGCTGGCCCTGGGAACGACCGTCGCCGACTCGCGCCGCATGTTTGGCACGCGAGCCGAGGTCGATCCGGTGCGCCATCTGATCGGCAGCGCGATGGCCTGGGGCGGCAATCCGGAGCGCGACGCGACGTATCTCAACGTGATACCGGAGAAAAACGACGGTGTCACGCCGTACCGACTCACCGTGCGCGACGTGCCGGTGGACGGATTCTGGTCGATCAGCGTTTACAACGCACAAGGCTACTTCGAGCCGAACCCGTTCGACGCGTATACGATCAACAATCTCACCGCGAAGAGGAACGAGGATCAATCGGTGACGGTGCACTTCGGCACATGCGACGGCGCGCTGCCGAACTGTCTCCCCATCATGCCCGGGTGGAACTACACCGTGCGGTTGTATCGCCCGTGCCCGGCGATTCTCCACGGCACGTGGACGTTCCCCGAGGCGCAGCCGGCGGGCTGAGTCGCTTGGGCCAAAGTCCGATGGACCTTCGGTCCATGCGTGGGCAGTATGCGCGGGCCAACCGAGAGGAGACTGCATGACCGAGCCGTTCAAAGGCGTCATCAAGCTCGACGTTCGCGATTCCAAGCCGGACTGGAAACCGTACGAGCTGAAGAAGGCGCCGAGCGGCGCGCCGAACGTTCTGATCGTTCTCTACGACGACACCGGGCTCGCTGCGTGGTCACCGTTCGGCGGACGCATCAACATGCCGACGCTGCAGAAGCTCGCCGACAACGGTTTGATGTACTCGCAGTGGCACACGACCGCCCTCTGCTCGCCGACTCGTTCGACCTTCCTCACCGGTCGCAACCACAACGTGAACCGGTGCGCCTCGATCACCGAAGCGACCGACGGATTTCCCGGCGCCGCCGGACGCCTGCCGGCCGAATGCGCGACGATCGGGCAAGTGCTTCAGGACAACGGCTACAGCACGTTCTGGCTCGGCAAGAATCACAACGTGCCGGTCGAGGACATCTCGAGCGGAGGCAGTCGCTCCGAATGGCCGCTGCAAAAAGGCTTCGACCGCTTCTACGGTTTCCTCGGCGGCGAGACCAACAACTGGTATCCCGAGCTCGTCGACGACAACCACTTCACCGAGCAACCGGACACGCCGGAGCACGGCTACCACCTGTCGAAGGATCTCGCGGACCAGGCCATCCGGATGCTTCGCGACCAGCAGTCGGCGAACCCGTCGAAACCGTGGTTCATGTGGTTCTGTCCCGGCGCGAACCATGCGCCGCACCACTCTCCCAAAGAGTACGCCGACAAGTACAAGGGAAAGTTCGACGACGGGTACGAGGCCTATCGCGACGATGTCCTCCAGCAAATGATCGCGAAAGGCATCCTGCCCAAGGACACCGCGCTCACGCCGCTCAATCCGTTGCCGAAGGACGTCGCCGACACCGCGCCGGCCGACATGGTGCGCCCGTGGGACACGCTCAGCGCGGACGAAAAGACACTCTTCGCGCGCATGGCCGAGGTCTACGCCGGGTTCTCCGAGTACACCGACGCTCAGGTCGGCCGCATCATCGAGTATCTCGAAAAGACCAAGCAGCTCGAGAACACGGTCGTCTTCTATTGCGCCGACAACGGCGCGTCGGGCGAGGGAACGCCGAACGGCTCGGTGAACGAGAACAAATTCTTCAACGGCTACCCGGACGACATCGCCGAGAACATGAAGTACCTCGACCAGCTCGGCGGCCCGGAGACGTACAACCACTATCCGACGGGTTGGGCAGTCGCGTTCAGCACGCCGTTCCAGATGTTCAAGCGTTACTCGCAATTCTCCGGCGGCACCTGCGACCCGCTCGTCATTCACTGGCCCAAGGGAATCAAGGCCAAGGGGGAGGTGCGGCATCAGTATCACCACTCGACCGACATCGTCCCCACGATTCTCGACGTCGTCGGTCTCGAGATGCCGAAGGTGTATCGCGGCGTCGACCAGTACCCGCTGAACGGCGTGTCGATGCGCTACACATTCGACGGCGCCGACGCCCCGACGACGAAGAAAGTGCAGTACTACGCGATGCTCGGCACTCGAGGAATCTGGAAAGACGGTTGGAAGGCGGCGGCGCTCCACGCGCCCATCAGCGGCGTCGGGCACTTCGACAAGGACAAGTGGGAGCTGTTCCACGTCGACGCCGACCGCGCCGAGGCCAAGGATCTCGCCAAAGAGAACCCGGCAAAGCTCGATGAGCTGATCAAGGCGTGGTTCGACGAAGCCGACAAGAACTGCGTGCTGCCGCTGGACGATCGAACGGCCGTCGAGCTGCTCACGATCCGGCACCCGCTCCCTGAGCCGCCGCGTTCGCGGTACATCTATCTGCCCGGCACATCGCCCGTGCCCGAGGGCGTCGCGGTCAACATTCGCGGCCGATCGTACAAGATCATCGCCGACGTCAAGCTCACGTCGGACTCGCACGGCGTGATCTTCGCGCACGGATCGCGCTTCGGCGGCCACACGCTGTTCATCAAGGATCGCCGGCTCTACTACGTCTACAACTTTCTCGGCATTCACCCCGAACAGAAATTCGTGTCGCCGCCGCTGGATCCCGGTAACCACGCGGTGGGCATGGCGTTCGTGAGAGAGAAGTCCGGCAAATACGGTGAGTCCCTCGGCAAGACGCAGCTGTACGTCGACGACAAAGTCGTCGCCGAAGGACCGATGCGGACGCAAAGCGGCCATTTCACTCTGTCCGGCGACGGATTGTGCGTCGGCTACGACAGCGAAGACCGTGTAAGCCATGAATACGAGGCACCAGGCACGTTCACGGACGGCACGATCCTCGGCGTCGCGTTCGACGTCGGCGACGACGTCTACCTGGACCTGGAGAAAGAAGCGGTCGGCGCGTTCGCGCGAGACTAGCGGCGGGAGGGGAGGAGCTGTCGATGGCGACGCAGGTGAAAGGGACTCCGGCCAAGCCGACGAAGGGACACGGCTGGTTCGGTACGGAAACGGTCAGGACGCGGTTCGGAGCATTCGAGTTCCAGAACAGCTTCCCGGCCGGGCCCGCGGCGAGCCAGCTGCGCAACTCGCTCGTGTTCATTCGCGCGGTGGAAGCGTACCTCGTCCACATGCCGCCGGTCTCATGGCTGCACGTCTGGCGGAGTGTGATCGAGGCCGGCGCGGGGAAGCCGAACCAGGTCGTGATTTGGGAAACGCTCATGGACGCGGCGTCGCTGCTCCTGACCGGAAACACCGAGACGATCTACGGACTGGCGTCGCTCGACCTCAAGCGCGACGGCCCGGTGGTCATCGAGGTTCCACCGTCGATGCTCGGCGTCATCAGCGATCTGTGGCAGAACTCGCTCGCGGACATCGGCACGACCGGAGTCGACAAGGGGAAGGGAGGCAAGTTCCTCGTGCTGCCGCCCGACTACAGGGATGACGTCCGCGAGGGCTACATCGTCGTCAAATCGCCGACATACTGCGCGAGTCTGGGCGTGCGCGGCTTTCAGGTTGACGGCAAGACCCTGCCGGCGGTCGATCTCATCAAGACGACGAAGATCTATCCGCTGAGCAAGGCGGACGCTCCGACCCCGACCGCGTTCGTCGATGCGTCGCAGCAACCGATCGACACCGTCTTCACCGACGACGCGCGTTTCTTCGACGATCTCGCCTGGATCGTCGAGCGTGAGCCCGCCGATCGGTTTTCGGACCAGGATCGCTTCCAGCTCGCCGCGGTCGGCATCGAGCACGGCAAGCCATTCCAGCCCGACCCCGAGCGGCGCAAGCTGCTCGACGAAGCGGCGCAGTTCGCCGAAGCGATCGCACGCACGAACAGCTTCGCGTCACAGGACGACGCCCGTCTCGTGTATCCGGACCGTCGCTGGGAGTGGGCGTTCGTCGGCGGCAGCGCGAAGTTCGACAGCCAGGGGTTCACCAACACCGACCGGCGCGCGAGCTTCGCCTACATCGCGATCGGAATGTCGCCGGCGATGGTCGAGAAGCACGTCGGCTCCGGGTCGCAGTATCTGTTCACGCCGCGCGACGCGACCGGCGCGTTCTTCGACGGCGGAAAGAACTATCGCCTTCATCTTCCCGCCGATGTTCCGGTCAAGAACTTCTGGTCGGTGGTTGCCTACGACGCCGACAGCCGGTCGCTGCTGCGCAACGACCAGCCGTTTCCCTCGGTGAGCACATACACGGGCCCCAAGCTGAACGACGACGATTCGATCGACGTCTTCTTCGGGCCGGCGGCGCCGCCCGGAAAAGAGAAGAACTGGATCCAGACGCGTCCGGGCAAAGGGTGGTTCGTGCTGTTCCGTTTCTATGGTCCGCTCGAGCCGTTCTTCGATCAGACGTGGAAGCCGGACGACGTCGTGCCGATGTGAGCGGCTAGCGAACGGCCTTGGGCGCCGCCGGCGGTGGGGCTTTGACGAGTGATTTGATCCGGTAGGCGGCCGTGAACTGTAGCCGTCGAGCACGATGACACCTTCGACCAATGGACCGGTTCGAACGCGTCGGGCGAAGATGTGTATGTCGCACGGCCGCTTCGCCGCCGTGCGACACCGTTCGCGAGGAGGAGCAATCTGGTTACTCCGCCAATGGCGTCACTCGCTGTGCCGACCGGGGCTGCGGCATGACCTCGTCGTCGTCATCGCCGTCGCCTGGGCGCCGCTTCTGCTCATCACCCTCTTCGAAGGGCGTGCGATCGATGCGGTTCGTGAGCCGTTCCTCGAGGATCTCAATGCGCAGGTTCGACTGCTGGTCGCTCTTCCGCTGCTGATCGCGGCGGAGCCGCTGATTCACTGCCGTTCCCGCTACATCGTTGGGCCCTTCCTCGAGCGCCGGCTCATCGCCTCCGAAGACGAGCCGCGATTCCGCGCGTTGGTCGAGCAGTCGGAGGCGATGCGCACGTCCGGGCTCATGGCCATCGCGCTCGCGGTTGCGACCACGGTGCTGTCCGGATGGATCTGGCACCAGAATTGGTCGCTGCGTTCCGGCGTCTGGTATGTCTCGGCGCATCCGAACGGCACGGTTTCTCTGACGCTCGGCGGTTGGTGGTACGTGTTCGTGAGCCTCAACGTGTTCCGTTTCGTTTTGCTTCGCTGGTACTACCGGCTCCTCGTCTGGTACCAGTTCCTCTGGCACGTCTCGCGGCTCAAGCTGAACCTCAACCCTCTGCACCCGGATCGGACCGGCGGCTTGGGTTTCCTCGCGCTGAGCGTGGCGGCGCTCGGACTTGGCTTTCTCGCCCAGACGACGGCGCTGGCGGCCAGAATTGGCGGGCGCATCCTGCACGACGGCGCGAGTCTCGACAGCTTCGTGGCGCAGATGTGGATCGCGCCAATCTTTCTGACACTGCTCTCCATCCTGCCGTTGTCCTTCTTTTCGCTCAGGCTCGTTCAGGCGCGACTCAAGGGAGCCGTCGACTACGGCAGTCTTGCAACGCGCTATGTGGACAGCTTTCGGCGCAAATGGCTGGACGACTCCACCGCACAAGAGACGGGCCTGCTCGGCTCGTCCGACATTCAATCATTGGCGGACCTCGGGAACTCCTACCAGGTCGCGACTAGCGTTCGGCTCTTGCCGGTGAGCCTTCCCGCGCTGCTGGTCCACACGCTCATGCTGGCGGCGCCCTTCATTCCTCTCGCGTTGACCAAGATCCCGCTCGACGAGCTGATTCGGCAGGTCGTCGAAAAGGTGATCTAGGCAGGACTCGAGGGCGTCGTGCCGGGCGGGGTCGCCGCGAAGGTGGCCACGAGCATGAACCCCGCTCCGCGCCGCGACTCGATCGCGATCTGGTCCGTGACCTTGGCGAGCTTTTGCCGCAGGCGGTGCATGGCGACGTCGACGACGCTCGTCTCCGGGTCGAACGAATAGCCCCAAACCGCTTGCAGGAGATCGTCGCGCGATAACAGCCGGCGCGGCTGCTCGACGAACAGGCTGAGGAGCGCGAACTCCTTCGCCGTGAGGCTTGTGCTGCCGAGCGATCCGGAGGCCGTGTGCGATTCCGCGTGGAGCTCGAGATCGCCGACGCCGGTGCGGCGTGCGGATCGAGCCGCGCGGCGGGCGAGCGCACGCACGCGCGCCGACAACGTCGTCGCCGAGACCGGCTTGATCACGTATTCGTCGGCGCCCGCGTCGAGCGCGCCCTCGACGTCGGCGTCGGCGCCGCGTCCCGAGCTGACCATGATCGGCGTCTCGAAGCCCTGTGAGCGGAGCTCCTCGATGAACCAGACGCCGTCGTGCGCGGGCAGGCTCATATCCAGCACGATGATGTCGTACGTCGTGCGGTTCGCCAGCGCCAGCGCGGATTCGGCTGAATCTGTCTCATCCACGGTGAAGCCGTCGGCGGTCAAGGCACGGGCAAAGGCCCGGCGCACCGCATCTTCGTCTTCGACCAGGAGAACGTGAAGGAGGGAGGGGCGGTCGTTCACGCCCCGAAAGCTGAACGAGTGACCGGGCTGGCGCCAGTGCATCGAAAGATTAGAGCGCTCTAATTTTCGGCGCATCGCAGCGTCCCGGGCCGATTTCGGTGATCGGCGGCACATTGGGCGCGACTAGTTTGAGCCCCACATTCGCATGACCAACGCGCTCGTTCTCGACGAGGAATCGGCAGAGTGGATTCGCGCCTTGCGGCCCGAATCCGCAGGTCGCGACGACGCGGTCGCCCGATTGCATGCACTGCTGCTCCGAGCGACGAGGAGCGAAGCGCTCCGCCGGCGTCCCACGCTGCCGGCGCGCGCGCTCGATGACTTCGACAACATCTGCGTCGAAGCGGCGAGCGACGCGCTCATGGCGATCCTCGCCAAGCTGGACTCGTATCGAGGCACCGCGAGGTTCACGACGTGGGCATGCAAGTTCGCGATCCTGGAGACCTCGTCTCGCCTGCGTCGCGTTGCCTGGCGAAACCGAAGAGTGGAGAACGACGATTCGATCTGGGACCGGCTCCCCGACTCGGCGCCACCCGCGCTCCAGCGCATCGAGCAGCGACAGTTGCTGGCGGCATTGCGCCGGGCAATCGACGAGCAACTCACCGAGCGACAGCGGTTCATCTTTCAGAGCGTGACCATGGACGAAGTCCCCACCGACGTGCTCGCGGAACGCCTCGGCACCACGCGCGGCGCGATCTACAAGACGCTCCACGACGCGCGCGCAAAGCTGCGGCGTGCGCTCGAGGCGTCGGGCCATCACGATGGAGGGCCAGTCAAATGACCGACATCGACCTCGATCGCTTGCTCGGCAGCGACCGCGATGACCCCGGCTGCGACGAAGCCGGCGAGTTGATGGACGCCTACTGCGACCTTGTGAGCCGCGGCGAACCCGTCTCGGATCAATTCGAGGAATTCCTGACGCACATGCGCAACTGCGACGCGTGTCGTGAGGACATGGAAGGGCTGCTCGCCCTGGTGCGGGAGAGGGCCTCCGAAGAGCCGAGGTAAGATCTCGCTCATTCGCGACGCTAACGGAGACACACACTCTCCAGGAGCGTCCGTTGTCGAACGAGATCAATCCCGTCGAGTACGGCAGCATCGCCGTCGACGATCTGAATGTCGCGTACCGCGAAGCCGGTGATCGCGCGAATCCCAAGTTGGTCCTGCTGCATGGATTTCCGTCGTCGTCGCACCAGCACCGCGATCTGATTCGCGCGCTGAGCCACCGCTTCCATCTCATCGCGCCGGATTATCCGGGCTTCGGTCTGAGCGACACCCCCGATCCGGCCATCTTTTCTTACACGTTCGACCGGATCGCGCAGGTAATCGGCCGATTCCTCGCGTTGAAGGGTTTTCACCGGTTCGGATTGTTCGTCCAGGATTATGGCGGTCCAGTTGGGTTCCGTCTCGTGGACGCCAACCCCGACGCGCTCGAGTGGCTGATCGTTCAGAACTCGAACGGATACGAAGTCGGGTTCAGCGCGGCGTGGGCCGGTCTTCACGCGCTGTGGACAGATCGCTCCGAGGCGACGGAAGCCCCGCTCCGCGCCTTACTGGCGCGCGAGGCGGTCAAGCAGATCTACCTGCACGGGGCGAAGCGTCCGGACCGGGTCAGCCCCGACGCGTGGGAGTCGGACATCGCCATGCTGCAACGGCCTCACGCCGAGCGACTGCACCTCGACCTCTTCCACGACTATCGCACGAACGTGGCGCTGTATCCCAAGTGGCAGGCGTATCTCCGCGAGCGGCAACCGGAAACGCTCATTTTCTGGGGACAGGGAGACATCTTCTTCACTCCCGCCGGCGGCGATGCCTATCTCGCCGATCTTCCGTCCGCCGAGCTGCATCGCCTCGATGCAGGTCATTTCGCGGTCGAGGAGCACCTTGGCTACGTCGCCAAGCACATCGAGCTCTTCTATTCGGCCCGAGTAGCGTCAGCGAAACGCAGCCGTGCCGCCTAGCCCGCCTCCAAAGCTGGCCGAACAGCAGGTCGCGTCCGCCAACTCGGCGAACGCGACCTTGCCGTTCCCGCGCGCCTCTTGCGCGACACAATTAGATGCTTATCTATAGATCGTACGATTCCGGAGCCTGAGCAGACAGTGGAGTCCCAGCAGTTCCAGCGGATCGCCAAGGCCTTGGCCGATCCCAGGCGGTTTGAAATCCTCCAGCACATCGCGCAGCAAGCCGAGGTCGGCTGCCAGCGGCTGTGCGGGTGCTTTCCCGTCAGGCAGGCAACTATCTCCCATCACCTCAAGGAGTTAGCGAGCGCGGGCCTGGTGGAGTCCCGAAAGGATGGGCAGTTTGTGTACTACCGGACTCGGCCGGACGTGTTCGAGGCATACATGGCCGAGCTGCGCAGGCGGATGGGTGCGGAACTCGCTCCAGCTTCCGCGCGTTCTAAGCCGGCGAAAGGGCGAGTGGCTGCACAAGTGCGAGACTGACCGCGGGGGGCAACACATCCCGGATTTTGCGGATAAAAAGTGGCTCACGCGGGTGAACTAGCGACGCGTAAGGTTGTACTACTGTATGACTTTAGGTTCGGCGCCCTCTGGCGCCGGAGGTGATTCTGAGATGTACCCGACCACGAACGACCGCGACCTCCTGGACCTCTATATAGAAGAGCTGCGGGGTGAGCCGGTGCTCAAGGCAAACGAGCAGAAAGAGCTCGCTCGCCAGATGCGCCGCGCCACCTCGGACGCCGAGCGCGATGCCGCCCGTTCCGAGCTTATTCGCGCCAACCTTCGTTTCGCGTTCTCGGTCGCCAAACAGTACCAGAACCGCGGTGTCCCCCTCGCCGACCTGGTGAGCGAGGCCAACGCCGGTCTTGTTCGCGCCGCCGACAAGTACGATCCGGACGTCGGCGTCAACTTCATCAGCTACGCGGTGTGGTGGATCCGGCAGGCGCTTCACTCCGCCGTGCAGCGGCAGAGCCGAACGGTGCAGGTGCCCCTCAACCGCGCGGCGGACCTGTCGCGTGTGTCGCGCGCTCAGGAACTGCTCCGCCAGCGCCTGTCGCGCGAGCCGTACGAGGAGGAGATCGCCAGCGTCGCCGACCTGTCGCTCGACGTCACGCGCGGACTCGTCGCACTGCTCCAGCCGACGCGATCGCTCGACGAGCCGGCCATTTCCGGTGAGCCGGGTCGTACGCTCGGCGAGACGCTCGTGCTCGACCGCGGTGAAGACGAAGACGTGCTTCCGGGCGGCATCGAGAGCGACTCGCGGCGTGAGGCGATCGGCCGCGCGCTCGACGTGCTGCCGCCGCGCGACCGCCGGGTGTTGATCCTGTACTTCGGTCTCGAGGGCAACCGTCCGATGACGTTGCAGGAGATCGCACGCGAGCTCGGTGTCACCCGTGAGCGGGTTCGCCAGCTCCGCGATCGGGCGCTCAAGCGGCTTCGCGAGAGCGACACGGCGGGAGTCCTGCGCGACGGGATGGCTGCGTAAAGAGCCGGTCACAGATCTCAGGTCACCGAACAGCGAGCGCCACGTGGGAGTCATCCTCCCTCGTGGCGCTCGTCGTTTCGCCGGTGCCGGCTCTGAGCGAGCCTACCGCGGCTGGATCTCGAGATTCTAGAATTACCCTCCGTGCTGATTCGCGCCCAGAGTGCGATCGTGTCGTAGCTCGCTCCAAGCTTCAAATCATTCACGACGAGACATGGCTGCACTGCGTCGATCGATCCCCGAAATAGGTGGTTGCCGAATCGCCCGATGGTCAAAGCAATTTTGACCTTGCGCGTGTGCGGTCTTTGTTGCGCGCCAAGTCGGGTGTTCCCAAGTTATAAAGTTGCTCCTGACGCCTTCCCGTCGTGCCGTCCTCCCGTCCACCGGCCCACCCGATGACCGACCTCGTTCTGCGCCCCCGCTCGGCGACGGAATTGATCGACGCGGCGTTTCAGGTGTACCGCCGCGCGCCGGTGCCGTTCATGGTCGCCATGGCGCTCGTCTACGTACCCTGGCTCGCGCTTCGGCTCATCTTCTCGCTGAACGTTCCCGAGACGCCGGATCAGTTTACACCCGGCATCATGCGCGTACTGCTCATCACGGCGGCCGCCGGGATCATCATCTACGGGCTCGCCGGCGGGGCCGTTTCGATTCTGGCGAAGGCCGTGTACCTCGACGAGCCGATAGACGTTGCCCAAGCGTTGCGCCACACGCTGGGGCGCATGCTCCCGCTCATCGTCTCGACCATCGTCGCGTTCGCGCTGATCGGCGTCGGGTTCATGTTCCTGATCGTTCCCGGGATCTTCCTCGCCACGTACTTCTTCGCGGTGAGACAGGCCGTTGTGCTCGAGGACAAAGGCGCGTTTGACGCACTCGGACGATCGGGCAGGTTGTCGAGAGGCAACAAGTGGCACATTCTCGGCACGCTGATCCTCGTGGTGGTCCTCTCGACGATCGTGAACCTCGGCGCCGTGATGCTGATCAACCTGCAGCCCAGCAAAGTGATCACCAGCGTTCTCGCCACGGCGGTCACGATCGTGGTCTATCCGATTCTCGGAATCACAGAGACGGTGCTCTACTTCGACACGCGAATCCGCAACGAAGGCTTCGACGTCGAATATCTCGCCGGGGCAGTGACCGATACGTCGCCCACCGCGGGACCGGTCGCGTAACCGAAGTCAGATGATCCTCCTTCCGCCTCAGGCGGTCGCCGGTCCGTGGACGGCGAAACAGATCCACGATACGGTGGCTGCCATCGTGCGGCAGCGCGCGTACAGCGTCCCGGTCCGCCAGTCCATTCTTGGCCGCATTCTGCTGGCGGTGTTTCGCTGGATCCGCGACCTGCTCGAGCAAATCAAGGCATGGCCCGACGCGCGGTATCTGCTCATCGCCGCGGTGGTGGTCGTCGTCCTCGCGGTCGCCGGCCGAATCGTGATCGCCCAACAAATCGAGGCTCGCCGGCGCGTCGGCGTGGGATTGCGCGCGATCGGGGGTGAACGGCGCGACTATTGGGCGATGGCCGCCGAGATGGACGCGGCGGGCGACTTCGTGGGCGCGTGTCACGCGGTGTACATCGGTGTGCTCGACGCGTTGACGCGGATGGGCGCCGTGCGGTATCACGCGTCCAAGACGAGCGGCGACTACGCGCGCGACTTGAGACAGCGGCAGTCGCCCGTGGCCGGAGATTTCTGGTCGTTCGCGCGACAGTTCGACCGCAGCGTGTTCGGATGGACGGCGCCGACGCACGAGGACTACGTGCGATTGGCTCGCGCCGCCGAAGGCATCGTGCCCCGTCGCGCCGCCGCGTGAGCGCTCCCTCGGCGGCGCGCTCCAACATCGGCCGGTTCAACGCGGCGAGCATCGCCATCGCGCTCGGGGTGCTCACGCTCTTCATCGCGTTGCTCACGCCCGAGGCGCCCGGACGGTCGGCGGGTGGGCTGAGCAGCTTCTCGACCGCGCCCGGCGGCGCGGGAATCGTCTACGAGTTGTCCGGGCGCTTCGGCTGGCGGACGCAGCGACGCATCACGACGCTCGACTCACTTCGCCGACGCGGCGACACGAGCCGCACCGTGCAGGTCGTGCTTGCTCCGAGCGAACCGCTTGGGGCTCACGAGATTCACAATTTGCTCGAGAACGTGCGCAAAGGCGGCGGGCTGCTTTTCTCGCTCGACGGCGACGATGCGCTGGCCGATTCGCTCGGCGTGACCGCAGGATTTCGCGCCCAGCTCATGACGGCGGCCGTCGATTCCAGCTGCGAGCGCCGCGCAGTTTCGACGGCCGACTTCTTTGTCGTCCCCCCCGAGGTGCGCGAGATCATGTGGACTCGTCATGCCCCCGGTCCGGTGGAACTGCTGCTTCACGCCGGCACCGGGTTCGGTCGGCCGGTGTCCGGCGTCGGGTTGAAGATGGGGAAGGGACACGTCGCGATCGTCGGAGGGTCGGACGTGTTCAGCAACGAGGCGGTTCGTGTCTGCCGCTTGGGGGCGGATATCGCGGCCATGCGGCTCATCGAGTACACGCGTCCGCCGACGGGAACGCCGCCCGTCCTCGTCTTCGACGAATTCCACCACGGATTCGGCGTCCATGGCGGAAGTCTCAAAGCGGCGGTCGGGTATCTACGGCGCGCGGCATCCGGGCATCTGCTCGCGCAGGCGCTCGTCGCCGGGCTGCTTCTGTTGTTCGCGATGGCGCCGCGGCCGTTGGTCCCCAGGAGCGCCACGCAAATCATGCGTCGTTCGCCGCTCGAGCACGCGGCGGCCTTGGGGCGCGCGTACGAGGACGTCGGCGCGACACGCACCGCGACGTCGACGCTCGTCAGCGGGCTGCGGCGACGAATGCGCGGCATCGTCGCCGTGCCGGCGTCCGCCGACGACGCCGCGTTTCTCGCCGCGGTCGCGCGAAGGATTCCGTCGTTGGCGCCACGCGTGGAGATGGTGAACCGGGCGCGCACGAGCGATACCGGCAAGCGCGACTTCGCTTCGGTTGGGAAGGCGTTGTCGGACATCGAAGACCAGTTGCAATCGACACCTTCAACTCGATCATGACACTCACCGTTCAGGAAGGGGCGGAGCTGGCGAAACGCGTGTGCGACGCCGTCTCGACGCGCATCGTAGGACAGGACGCCGCGATCGAGGACGTGCTGGCGACGTTCCTCGCTCGCGGCCACGCGCTGATCGAAGGCGTGCCGGGGACAGCGAAGACCCTACTCGTACGCGCGATCGCCAACGCGCTCGCCGTGCGGTTCACTCGCATCCAGTTCACTCCGGATCTCATGCCGGCCGACGTCACCGGCGTGTCGCTCTATCGCGACCCGGTGCGCGGCTTCGAGTTTCAGCCCGGCCCCGTATTCACCGATCTGCTGCTCGCCGACGAGATCAACCGCGCGCCGGCGAAAACGCAGGCGGCGCTGCTCGAGGCGATGGCCGAGCGCCAGGTGACGGCCGACGGCACGAGCCGCCCCTTGGATCAGCTCTTCACCGTGCTGGCGACGCAGAATCCCGTGGAGCACGAGGGCACGTTCCCGCTTCCCGAGGCGCAGCTCGACCGCTTCCTCATGAAGGTCGTCGTCGGGTATCCGTCGGCCGAGGCCGAAGCGAAGATGCTCGAGATCCACGAATCGGGATTCGATCCGGAGAAGGGCGGGGCGATGGCGATCGTCGAGCCGGTGCTCTCCGCCGAGCAGGCGCGCCAGTGTAGGCAACTGGTCGACCAGGTTCGCGTGGCTCCCGAAGTGCGCGAGTACATCGCGTCGATCACCCGAGCCACGCGCGACGACCCGAGTTTCGTGCTCGGCGCGTCGCCGCGGGCGAGCGTGGCGCTGATGCGGGCGTCGCGCGCCGGCGCGGTGATGGACGGCCGCGATTTCGCCACGCCGGACGACGTGAAGGCCCGCGCGTTGTCCGTGCTCCGGCATCGTGTGATCCTCGCACCGGAGCTCGGCGTCGAAGGAAGGACGACCGACGAAGTCCTTTCCACGCTGCTGACTCGCGTCGTCGCGCCGACCTGATGGCAGCCGGTTGGTGGGCGCGCCTGCAGGCGAAACGTCCGTGGTGGCGGATCTATCCGACGCGGCGGCTCGCCGGCGTCGTGCTCGCCGCCGCGGTCGCGTGGATCGTTCCGGTCGTCGGCGCGAAGCTCGCGCTCGCGCTGATCGCGGCGATCGCCGTCGCAGCGCTTGCCGACTACCTGCTCCTGCCGCGCCGCTACGCTATCGTCGTCGAGCGCGGTGCTCCGGACATGCTGGGACTCGGCGACGCCGCCGACATCACCTACACGCTGCGCTCGTCGTGGGCGTGGTCCGCGCGTGCGACGCTGTACGACCGCATTCCCGAAGGAATCTCCGGGGAGCTTGGCGCCGGCGAGCACGACGTGCCGCCGCTCGACGAACGTTCGCTCGCGCTGAGCGTCGTTGGCGAGACGCGCGGCCGGTACGCGCTTGGACCGATCGCGATGCGCATCGTCACTCCGCTCGGTTTGCTGGCGCGCATCGTCGTCACGCCGCCGAAGACGGACGAGTCGATCACGGTCGTCCCGTCGCTCACGAACGTGCGCCGGTTTCGACTCCTCGCGCTCCAGAATCGCCTGAGCGAGGCGGGGGTTCGCGCGCTCAAATTGCGCGGTGAAGGCACCGCGTTCGCCGGCCTGCGCGACTACGTCCCGGGCGACGATCCGCGCCTGCTCGATTGGAAAGCGACCGCGCGGCATGGCCGCCTGATCAGCCGCGAACAGACGATCGAGCGATCGCAGACAGTGCTCTCGCTCATCGACTGCGGACGCGCGATGACTCAGCTCGCCGGACACTATTCGCGCTTCGAGCACGTGCTCTCCGCCGCGCTCGTGTTGAGCGATGTGGCGGCGACGAGCGGCGATCGCGTCGGGCTCGTCGCCTTCGACGATCAGATTCGCGCGTCGGTCCCGCCGCAGCGCGGCGACCGCGCCCTGCGCGCGCTGCACCGCTCCTTGAGCGGACTCGAAGCAACGCTCACCGAGCCGGACTACCTATCGGCCTTCCGCGTCCTCGCGACTTCACAGCGGCGGCGCGCATTGGTGGTCTTCTTCACCGACGTCGTGAGCGTGCGCTCGGCGAAGAACTTCATCGCGTACGCTGGCCGCTCGGCCCAGCGCCACCTGCTCGTCGTCGTCGCGATTCAAAACGAAGCATTGATGGTCGCGGCCAAGCCGAGCACCGAAGGCGCGACCGCGCTCTATCGCAGTGCTGCAGCCGAGGAGCTGGTGCGCGAACGCGACGAAGCGCTCGCCCGCATGCGCGGCGCCGGCCTCGTCGTGCTCGACGTCTCCCCGGCGCGCATGGCTGCCACCGTAGTCAATCGATATCTGGAGATCAAGGCGCGAGGGCAGCTGTGAGTGCGTTAAAGAGCGCGGAGTGGCTTAAACGAGATCGCTGCGCGGGACGGTCACTCTAGTCGTCAGGGTCAGGCGGCAGCGCCAGGCACAGCGCGAGATCTGAAGGGCGTGAGTCTAGTGGAAGGCGAGGGGTGGGACTGTCTGGAGCGGAGCCGAGGAAGTATTGCCGGGCAGTGTCGGCAATACTTCACTGGTCCGCGGAAGACAGTTCCACCCCAAGTCTCGCCGCGGAAGCGGTCGGTGTTCAACGACTCGCGAGCGACAACAGCGGCTTTTCGTCGGGCACCAACGCAGGGGTTGTCTCGACCGCCGCGAGCGGGCGCCGCCGTGAAGCTCCGCCGGTGAGGTACGCGATCATCAGCACCAGTGTAGCGGCGGACACCGCGAGCTTGGCCCAGAGCGGCCAGTTTGGAATCGGTGACACCATGCCCTCGAGCGAACCGGCGACGATCAGGAAGAGAGTCGACGCAGAGATGAGCTTCATGGCGCGGCGGCCGTTCTCGACGAGTGCGCGGCGCCGCGTGCGGTCGCCGGGGATGAGCATGGCGGCGGCGATGAGAAAGCCGCCGCCGGCGGCGATGCAGATCGCGGAGAGCTCGAGCACGCCGTGCGGCGCGACGAAGGCGACGATCAACGTGAGAATCCCCTTCGACTGATAGAGCCCCATCACGCCGCCGAGCGAGACGCCGTTCAGGACCAGCATCAGCAAGCTACCGATGCCCGCGGTGATGCCGAACGCGAAGACGGCGAACGTCACCTGCACGTTGTTGGCGATGATTTTGCTCGCCATCAGCGGGCGAAAGACTTCGGGGTCGGGGATGTAGCCCGCCTGGTGCTTCGCGCGCTCGACGCCTTCCTCGGCGCGGTCGAGCATCGACGTCGGGATGAACGTCGGCGCGATGTCGGGATTGCGCATGACGGCCGTCCACGCGATCGCCGCGGGACCGAAGAGGAACGCCGCGCCGAGCGCGATCGGGACCACGGAGCGCCGCACTTCGGTCGGAACGTCGATCGCGATGAAGCGCATGATCTCACCGAACGTGTTGCGCCGATCGCGATACAGCAGATTGTGCGCGCCGGTCACGAGCCGGCCGAGGTAGAAAAGCTCGTCGCTCGCCGACCCGCGCGTCGCCGTTCGCAAACGTGCGAGGTCGGTCGACAACGCGCGATACTCCTCGACGAACTCCTTCACCTGCGCCTCGGTGAACGATTTGAGGCCTCGCCGTTGCGCCGCCGTCAACTGTGCGGCGAACGCGATCCAGCGCGGCGACCGTGTGGTGACGATCGCGTAGCGCTCTCGGCTGGCGCCCGTCGCGCCACGCGCCGCGACCCCGCGCTCGCGTGCGCGGCGTTCGCTCGCCAGCAGTCGCGACAACGTGCCGCTCAGCTCCCGATCGTCCACTTCGCCGACGACGTTTTTCAATCGCGCGCCGACTTGGCGAGTCAGCGCCGCGCGTCGGTCGGGATCCAGGTCACCGCGGCGCGCTGCCCAGCGATCGAGCAGCTGGTACTCGGCGTCGTCGAGCAGCGCGGTGGCGGGTGCGACGGCGAGCTCGGTGTCTCGCGCCGGCTCGACGCGTGCGATGGGCTGGTTCACCATGGCTTCGCGCACGACGATCGTTCCCGCGACGACGTCGCCGAGTCGCTTGCCCGACTTCGAGATCGCGATGCCGGCGATCCCAACGAGGTATGTGAAGAGCGGCTGCAGGTCAACGATGCGCATGAGATTGCGCACCGCCGACGCGGCAAATCCCACGGAGTAGCCGCCGTCGCGAACGGCGCGCAGTCCGAGCAGCCGCTTGCCGACCGTGCGTCCGTCGAACAGGCCCTCGCACAGCAGGTAGTAGCCCCAGAGGATGGCGAACTGCATGAACACAACGACTGCCGAGGCCCACGCCGTCGACGTGCTGCCGCGGGCGAGCTCCTCGGGGCTGACCGGCGACCCCACGAAAACCGCGAGCAGGATGACAGCGAACAGGAGCGCGGCACAGACGAATAAATCGATCAACCCCGCCGCGATGCGCGAACCGACGCCTGCCAGCGTATAGCTGACGACGACGAGCTCCGGGGTCTCGATGTCTACCGTTTCGGCGAGTCGCTCAGCCATGCGCGGAGCATGCACGGCTCGCCGATCGCGGGCAAGCCCGGCATTCCCCCCGCCTCTAAGTTGCGGAAGCGAGGAAAGGAACCATGAGCGAACACACACGAGAAGTCGCGACGCTCGGCGGGGGCTGCTTCTGGTGCCTCGACGCCATCTTCCGCGAGCTGCGCGGCGTCGAGCGCGTCGAGTCGGGTTACGCGGGCGGCGACTATCTCAACCCGACGTACCGCGACGTGTGCTCCGGTCTCACCGGCCACGCCGAAGTCGTGCAGGTGACGTTCGACCCGGAGGAGATTTCGTACCGCGACCTGCTCCGCGTGTTCTTCACCATCCACGACCCGACCACGCTCAACCGGCAGGGCGGGGACGTGGGCACGCAGTATCGGTCGGTCATCCTCTACCATTCGCGCCAGCAAAAAGAGACGGCCGAGTCGACGATCGCCGAGCTCACGCGCGAGCATGTGTGGGCGGATCCGATCGTCACTCAGGTGGTGCCGGCGTCAGCGTTCTACTCGGCCGAGAAATACCATCAGGATTACTACGCGAACAACGCCAACCAACCGTACTGTCAGATCGTGATCGCGCCGAAGGTGGCAAAGGCACGGAAAGCGTACCTCGAGCGGCTCAAGAAACGCGCGTAGCCGCCCGTGGGTCCTGCGGCCGGGTCCGCTCGGTGGCCAAAGGTCCGGGGTCTACCCTGGAACGTTCGGCGAACGGCACCGTATATTGGGGCATCAATCCTGATCTCACGCGTCAGAGGTAGGACGCGTTCCTTCCGTCGCAGGTATTGGTCGCATGCTCCTTCCGCTGGTCGGCCTCGCTGCCGCGCTCGTCGTCCCCGCTGGAGATTCCGCCGTTTCGATCACGCGATCCGGGACGCCGACGGTCAAGGTCACGCCCGTGACCGGCGTGCGCAGCCACATCATCGCCGACAGCATCGTCGTCGAGAAGGGCAAGCGAACTCTTACGCTCTATCAGACGGGAATCGCCGTCCGCACGTACCGCATCGCGCTCGGCGGACAGCCCGTCGGCGACAAAGTGAAGCGCGGCGACGGGCGCACTCCCGAAGGTCTCTACTTCGTCGACTACAAGAACGGTCAGAGCAAATACCATCTCGCGCTGCACATCTCGTATCCGGATGCCATACACGTTCAGCAGGCGAGGAAGATGGGCGTCTCGCCGGGCGGCGACATCATGATCCACGGGCTGCCGCCGGTCTACAAGAGCGTGGGAGCGGCGCAGGCCGATGTCGATTGGACGGAAGGGTGCATCGCGGTGACGGACGCGGAAATCGACGAGATCTTCACCGCCGTGCCGAAGGGAGCGCCGATCCAGATCAAGCCCTGACCGCCGCGATGCGCGCGACCGTCATCTGGTGGAGCGCAGCGTCCGGAGCCGTTCTCGGAGTTTTCGTCGACGCGATCCTCATCGGGATCGCGTTGTTGTTTTCGAGCGTGTTGCCGGTGCGCGAGTATCCGCGGTGGCTGCTGGCGGTAGGCTGGTTCGTTCTCGCCGGCGTGATGCTCGTGATGACGGTGCTCGGCTACTTCGAGGGAAGACTCAAGGCGCTCTGAGGCCGGCTCCAACGCAACGGCATTTCGATTCGAATCCGCCCCGAATCACGCCCAAGGCCACTCGAAACCGAGCCGCACCGTCGTCCACGCGGGATGAGTCTTTCGCGTGACGACATAGTCGGCGAGCGGCGTTCGAGCGCCGATCGAGTCCTGCCGGAACTGCGATCGGTTTTCGGCAAGGCGAAACCATGCGATGTCCCGCTCTGCCTCAACGAAGAGGCGTCTCCCAGCACCGCTCGAGCTGAGGGCGACCGACGCGGTCGCCATCGGAACGGACCGGCTGCTCCAGATGAAGCCGCCACCGAGCGCCGCGCGGATGATGGCTGGATAATTGGCCGGCGTCTCGAAGCCCGCTCGAAGGAGATTCCGTATGAGCGGGACCTGCGGGGTTCCGGGTGCTCGCCGGAACCCGTAGCGAGTCTCCCAGATGCCCGGTGCTACTTCGATCGGAGAGGGGATTATCGTTTCGCAGCCCACCGCCACGAACCCGGAGCTCACCCGTACGTCAGCCGCAAGAAAAAAACTCGACGTAAGACGATCGATGACAGACGCGCCCACACCTACCTCGGGGACATAATCACCGGTCACGTCCCCACACCCTGGGTCCTGGAACGCATTCGGCAGCGAGCCGGCGTCGCCCGATACAACGACCGCGTGGCGGTGAGCACTCGAGGCCGCCCCGGTCTCCTGCGCCGTGCACGGCACGGCGAGCGCGACGCTAAGACCGACGGCGCGTGTGAGTTCCCTCGACAATCCCGGAGGGCGACGGCGTGGCGGCATCACGCCGCACTGTACACAAGAGCGTACGCGGCCGCAAGGGCCGCGTACGCTCTGTGTCCTATGTCACTAATGCGTATCTACTGCTTTACAAACACAAATGTCGCTTGAGTCGTGGGATCCTTGTACGAGAACTGCGTGGTGCCGGTGAGCGTTCCTTGCACCGCGGTCGAGCCGGTGAGCGTCACGGTGACCAGTGTCCCGCTCGCGCTGATGGTTCCCGCCAAGGGGAGCGTCGACGTCGTGGGCGTTCCCGTGCCGACCGTGGTTCGAATCGACTCGGTCCCCGTGAATGTGCCGGTTGACGTCACCACGACGCTCGCGCCCAGGAGCTCGACCTTCGTGCCCCCGGTATTCGAGATCGTGAACGGAAGCGCCGCGCCGTTCGCCGTCGTGAGATTCCATGTCCCCGCCAAAGACACGATCGTCGGCGTGTTGTCGTTGTCGCTGCCGCATGCCATGAGGGCGAGTGGGAGCGTCGCCAGCAAGAGTAACCGCCGCATCTGAAGCCTCCGCCTAAAGTGGTAAGATTCCGAACTGCGAACTATCGGATGCGCTTGGCGGCAAGATCGGCGCCGTTCTGGTGGAGGACGAGCCCGGTGACGGTTCCTTGTGCATCGCGCGTGAAGGTGATCTGTGCGTCGACCACCTTGAAAAAGAAGTCAGTCTCCGACTCGGCGAACAGGTCGGCGACGTTCTGCCCCGTCGGACGGACCTGTAACACCGAGTCCGCCAAGGTGACCTCCAGCACCAACTGCGGTCCGAGCTGATACGTGCCAACGTATCGTTGAAGGACATCGCGGCCCACGGCGATCGCGGTGCGCTTCTTCGGTGGAATCGGCTTCGGCTGCAGTGGGATCCCCCGGTCGAGCAGATGCATGCCGATGTCGTCCGCGCCCTCTCCTCCGCTGTTCGACATCACCACGACCGCCATGTGGCGTGAGGGCGCGAGGCCTATGAACGTGCGATAACCGCCCGTTCCGCCGTTGTGCCAGACGATCGTGTCGCCGAATGCCGTGTGAATGCTCAACCAGTTGAGCCCGATTTTCTGTTGCGGACCGCCCGCTGGAGCGCGCTCCTGCTGCGCGAACGCCATCGTCGGCCCCAGGGGCCCGCGCTCCGGGTGCACGTTCGCCGCGGCGAACTTGAGCATATCGTTCGTCGTCGACCGGATCGCGCCGGCCCCAGCCAACGCGTCGAGGTCCCAGTTCGACGTCACGGCTCCCTGCTCGTCGTGGCCGAGCGCGAGATGTGCTTTCATCCACGGCGTGAGCACGACGCCGGTGTTTCGCATGTCCAACGGCTTCCAGACGCGCTCCCGCTCCATCTCCTCGTACGACTGACTCGTGATGAGCGTCAGCACATGGCCGAGGAGGCCGACCCCGAGGTTCGAGTACTCGAATTGCGCGCCGGGGTCCCGCGTCAACGTGTAGTGCGAGACGAAGTCGTAGAGTTGGGGCACGCCGTAGTCGACGTATGGATTCTTCGGGTCCTTGGGCCTGAAGTTGTTGGGCATCCGCGGCAGGCCGGAGTTCTGCTCGGAAAGTGTGCCGAGCGTAATCTTCAGCCCGTTGCGCTCCGGCACGTGGACCGACGCGGGCAGGAACTTATCGATCGGATCCTCGAGGTGGACCCGTCCTTCCTTCACCAGCTCGGCGAGCACCGTCGCCGTGAAGACCTTCGAGATGGAGCCGATCTCGAAGACGGAATTTGCGTCGAGCGGCGGCTGCCCGGGGCCCGGATCACCATAGGCGACGACGCGTGTGCGGCCGTCGTCGTCGAGCATGCCGACGACGATTCCGGCGCTGCGCTTGTCGTCCACGCGCTGCTTGATGATCGACCGCACGACCGAGTCGGCCGGAAACGCTCGCGTCGCTGAAGGGGCGCCGAGCGATCCGCCTTGAGCGTGCATCGGAGGCGGTGCAACGACCGCTCCGGCGGCCAGCGCGAGAAGGACAACGCGGAAGACCATGATCGAGCTCTCGTCGGGGTGGGGGGTGTGGGGGTGGGGACATTGAAGTGTAGCCGGAATGGCGTGCATCCGCGCGACGCTCGATCTTTCAGGCGCGACTTCTACCGCGACCAGCACACCCTTCGATGAATCCCACGATCGCCCGCAGCGCGCTCTTGCTCGTCGGTTCCAACGTGTTCATGACGTTTGCCTGGTACGCCCACCTCAAGAACCTGGGCAGCCGTCCTCTGCTCGTGGCAATCGTCGCCAGCTGGGGAATCGCCTTTTTCGAGTACACTCTTCAGGTGCCGGCGAACCGCATCGGTTTCGGCGCGATGACACTCGGCCAGCTCAAGATCATGCAGGAAGTGATCACGCTCGGCGTGTTCGTGCCGTTCGCCGTGCTCTACATGCGCCAGCCGCTCAAGCTCGATTTCCTCTGGGCGGGGCTGTGCATGGTGGGCGCGGTCTACTTCATGTTTCGCGGCTAGCGGCGAAACTCACGGATTCGCGACATATGCCAGATGCAGCTTGCCGGAGACCGGCACCTGGCGTTCGACGTTTTCGGTGTGTTGCTGTGTGCACACTTGATTCCCGCTTCTGTCGGTCGTGTAGCGAATGCAGCTCACCGAGCGGTCGAGGACCGTCTTGTGAGTCGAAAACTGGGCGCCCGCGACCGGCTGGAGCCGGTTGAACGACAGCCCGACGTCGCCGCAGTCGTACACGAACACGTCCAGCCGCGTGCTCTGCGGAAAGTAGCGGCACGACCGCGACTCCACTTCGACCACCACGGTGTCCTCCTTCACGAGAACGCGGCCCTGAATCGGGTCCTTCATGCCGTCGGGATGCTCCGCGAATCGATACACGCCGAAGCGCACCGATGCCGCGGGCGCGCTGACGACATGGTGAGTGCAGGCGCCGAGCGCCGTCGCGGCGAGGAAGAAGAAACGGAGTCTCATGAGCGGCGGGTATTCAGTGCGCCCTCCCACGGGCGTCAGTCGGGATGGGCGACCGTCTCGAGGTGCAGAGTGCCGGTAATCGGCACCTCGCGTTCGGTCGTTTCGGTCTGTTGTTGCGCGCGCACCTGGTTGCCCTTTGAGTCCGTCGTGTACCGCACGCAGGTGGTTTTCCGGTCTCATGCAGAGACCATAACGCCGGGTCCCGGATTCCGCGAGCGACGAATCAGGAACCCCGCCACGGCGAGCAGAGCGAGGATGTCGGGCAAGATCTCGTCGGTCGTGCCGTTCACGTTCGCCGGCCCAACGGCCCGGTTCACGACGTACCCCGCCAACGACGATCCCATCTGGACCTGCTGGTTCGGAGCGGTGGTCTGCCACCAAAACGAGAGCGCGACGACGCACGCACAGCCGGCGACAAGCCACGCGCTCCGTCGTGACAATCTGAATCGCGGAACCGGCCAGTCGGCGAACAACAGATACGCCGAAAAATTGACCGCGAAGCCGATGTCGAGCACGAGGAGCGTGCCGGTGTGAAAGAACACCGCGAGCACGATCCAGGCGCGAAACCACGTCCGTCGAATCACCGCAGCGAGGAACAACAGTTCGAAGCCGACAGTCGCCCAGTCAAGCCCTTCCCACACGAACTTCGATCGTACGTGCATCGCGAACGGAGCCAGCAGCACGCCACTCGAGGTGCCGTAGAAATTCTGAATCAAGTGGCCGTAGCTCGCCTGCGTGCGGGGATCGAGCCAGCCGGTGACCAGTTTCTGAAATCCCGCCGTGAACATCGCGAAGCCGACGACGATCGCGAATAGGCCGAGGCAGACCCCCGACCGATTTGGCGCCGCCCGGCCGCGCGCGAGCGTGAACCGATTTCCCCATCCCGATCCTGCCATCACCAGCGGCCCGAGGGCGAGCAGTATGTGGTGGTCGATCTTGCCGAACGAGAACTGAAGATTCGAGCCGACGATCAGCAGTACCGAGGTCAACACCGACACGGTCGCCACGAAAAACCCGAGCAGCAACAGCAAGAAGCAAACGACGAGCGCGAAACTCAGCGTCCACAAGAACCCGTACGACGGCCACCCCGAGAGCAGGTCGGCCGGGCTCAGGAGCGGCGGGTCGAATAGCAGCTGCGGCGTCTTCGCAATCCACGTGAACGTGGGAAGGCCGATCACGAACAAGACGAACGCGCAATACAGCACGCGGAGGAATCCGAGCTGTTCGTCGCTGACGAAATACTCGTGGTCGAGCCAGGACTGCGCGCGGCCGAGAGGTCCGCCGGCGGATGCGGTGCCGGCCGTGGGCGAGGCGGCAGCGCCCGTGGTCGAGAGCCCGGCCGTCACCGGAGATGAAACTCTCGGCTTCGATGCACTCGCGGGGGCTCGACGTAATTCAACCGTTCGGCGTCGACGTCGCGCAACGTTTCTTCAATGCGCAGGCTGTCCCAGTCGGCGCGCCCGGTCAGCTCCGACAAGCGCTCTTCGGCGTACGCATCGAACTCGAGCACGCCGGCATCCGATCGCAGCTTGGCGCGATGGAGCAACTTGCCGCGAACCTGAAGCACGCCCGAAAACGGCGGAGGCGTGGAGTCGAGCAGGAACGGCAGGTCGAACATCAGATACGAACTCGGCACGCGGTCGAAAAAGGTGTCGGCCCCCAGCACCAACGCGGAGTCGGCGGGCCCGCTGGCGACCACGCGATAGCCTCGAATGGTCGCTCTGCCGGTGGTCGGCGGACTCCCGAGGAAGCCCGGCTCGATCACTGCGGGATACGGTTCGGACCACCAAAAGGCGATGGCGAACTGTGCGAAGAGAAAGCCGACGAACCCGACCAGGAACAGCCTCCTCGTTCTCAATTCGGGCACGCCATGTCCTCCACGGGTCAGCTTGATGGTTCCGCGGCAATTTAGTGGTCACGACGTCGGCGGGCCATTCAAAAAACTTCACAGTATGCTTTACTCTGAACATCATCGTCATGAAGAAACAACAAACTGCCCGCCGATTGGGTCAGCGGGCAGTCTCAAACCGTGCCATCCAAAAAATGTTCTATTGACTGGGGCGGGTGGACTCGAACCACCAACTTTCTGATTAACAGTCAGACGGTCTGCCAATTGACCTACGCCCCATCGACGACAACTGACGTCTTGCGGCGAACACCACCCTGTCGATCGTCCAGACTCGCCGAGGCTTCCAACGTCACATCTTTCCACAGACTGCCACCTCAACGAAAAGGCCCGCCATGTCGACTTCTGGCGGGCCTCTCGATCACTGAACAGCCGAGTGCGCCCTAACCAGAGTTCCGGTTGGAGTTCCGATTATTGGAGCGATTGCGGTTCAGTGCGCCGTTTGCCATGCGAAGCAAGCTAGATACCGTCGCACGCGCGGTCAACGCCATCGTGCTACTCGCTTCGCAACGCGACGAGCGGGTCCACCCGCGTCGCGCGTAGCGCGGGGACCAGACACGCGATCAAGCCGACCAGGGTCAGCACGACCGCGACACCCACGAAGATCGACGGGTCGCGCGGCTGAACCTGGAAGAGAATGGCCTTGAGCAGCTGGCCCATCCCGGTCGCGAACAGCAGGCCGAGCGACATGCCGACGACGAGCTGGACGAGGCCTTGGCGGAAGATCATGCGCACGACGTCGCGCGCGCGCGCGCCGAGGGCCATGCGGATACCGACTTCGCGGATTCTGCGGCTCACCGAGAACGACATCACCGCGTACAGGCCGACCGACGCCAGGAAGAGCGCGACGAACCCGAAGATCATGAACATCGTCCCGAACACGCGGACGAACCATACTTGCTGCGCGATCTGGTGCTCGTACGTGTCCACCCAATAGAGCGGAATGTCCGGGTTGACCGACGCAACGGTTTGGCGGAGCGACGGGGCGAGCGACGTCGGTGGGCCCGACGTGCGCAGCGAGATCCAGGCGAAATTCTGGCGCGACTGAGCGAACGGTTGGTAGATCGCCGGCACGATCGGGCGCTCGTTGTCGCCGGTGAACATGTTGCCGACGACACCCACGACGGTGAGCCACGGCTGCTTGCTGGTCGAGTTTCCGATGCGAATGCGTTTGCCGATCGGGCTCTGGTTCTTGAAGAACTTCGAGACGAACTCGCGATTGACGATCGCAACAGGAAGCTCGCCGGGGCGGTCGCTGATCGTGAACGCGCGGCCGTCGAGGACCGGCGCCTTCACCGTGTTGAAGAAGTCGGGTGTCACCGACAACCAACGCGCGTTCGGATAATCCTTGTCTTTGAGGTAGCTCTGTCCCTCGAGGCCGAACGTCGCGCCTCCAAAGCCCTGTCTCGTGGCCGGAAGTCCCGAGCTCACCGAGGCGGAGACGACGCCCGGCAACGCCGCGACTCTTTGCTGCACGTCGTCGAAGAAGCGCCACTGCGCGATCGTGTCGGTGTAGGCGGCGGGGAAGCCGACGCGAGCGGTCAGCACGTCCTTCGTCGTGAACCCGGGATCGAGATTCCGCAACTGCGCGACGCTCTTGATCATGAGGCCCGCGGCGACGAGCAGCCCGCACGACAGCGCGATCTCGAAAATCACGAGCCCTTTGCTGATGCGGCCGATGCGGAAGCTCGATGCGCCGCGGGAATCGTCCTTGAGGATCTCGTTGATGTCCGCGCGCGACGATTGATAGGCCGGGATGGCGCCGGCGGCGAGCGTCGTGAGCGCCGCGACGCCGATCGTGAACAGCAGGACCTGCGGATGCAGACGGATGTCGATGAAGGATGGCACCTGCGTCGTCGCGGCGAGGGCTCGGTTGAATCCGTCCACGCCGAAATACGCGACGGCGACGCCGAAACCGGTGGCCGCCAGCGACAGCACCAGCGACTCGGCCAGGAACTGGCGGACGACGGCGCCGCGCGAAGCGCCGAGCGCGGTGCGCACGCCGACTTCTTTCGTGCGATGCGCCGCGCGGTCGAGCAAAAGATTCGCCACGTTGGCGCACGCGATGAGCAGCACGAAGAAGACCGCCGCGAGCATCGTCCAGAGCAGTTGGCGCGGCTCTTTGCCGATGTAGCTGTCGATGAAGTTTCGCGCGGTGGTCGTGAATCCCTCGTCGGCCTGCGGATAGGCGGCCGCAAGCCGCTTGGCGATCGTCGCCACCTCGACGTTTGCCTGATCGAGGGACACCCCCGGCTTCAGCTTTGCGAAGACCTCGTACTGCGGGCTGTGTTCGCGATCGGTCGCGTTCGGATCCGTTTGCATCGGGAGCCAGATCTGGTCGTTCTCCGGGAACTCGAACCGCTCGGGCATCACGCCGACCACGGTCGTCGGCACGCCGTTCACGCGGATGATGCGTCCGATGACGTTCGCGTCCGACGCGTAGCGGTCGTGCCACATGCGGTACGCCAGAATCGCCACCTTCTCGCCCTGCGGCGTATCCTCGCCGGCGCGAAAGTGCCGTCCAAGAATCGGCTTCACGCCGGTCATCGACAACGTGTTGGACGTTATCCAGGCGCCGTCGAAACGCTCGGCTTTCTCGTCGCCGCTCACGAAGATCGTCCCCGACGTCACGGCCGCAAGCTCGGAGAACGACCGCTGTTGCGCCTTGTAGTCGCCGAAATCGAGCAGCGAGATTCCCGACTGGTTGATTCCGCGCGCCGGGTTTTCCCGGCGAAGGGTGACGATGCGGTCGCCCTCGGCGTACGGCAGCCCTCTGAGCATTGCGCCGTACACGATGCTGAACATCGTCGTCGTGAGCCCGATGCCGAGCGTCAGCGCGAGGACGGCGACGGCGGTGAGACCCGGAGCTTTCAACAGCGATCGAAGGCCGTAGCGGACGTCGCGAAGCAGCGATTGCATGTCGGTCCCGGCGAGAGTGAGCGCGACCTGCCCCCGAGGTCGTACGCACTCCGTTCGCCCGGGTTTCAGCCGGTGGACCGGCGACCCGGCGGTCCCTACGTCATCAACCGCAGGTACTCACGATCCCACGCCGCGGGAATGCTCTCGCGTGGCGAATATGGACCGGGCGCGTATCGGCGCGAGCCGATTCCCCTTTGACTCCAGGCGACGATGTCCCAATCCTGCCGGTTGGTCACGTCCCAAAATGCGACCGCGTCGGCCGGATTGAAGTCCGGGTCGTGCCTGTTCTCCGGTGAAAACATCCACTCCGATTCGACGATCGTCCGATCGACACCGTCGGGCGTGAGCAGATAGTAGTTCACGTAGTCCGGATGGATGCTCAGCATCAGGTTGGGCATGAGCGTGTAGTAGAACGCGCGATGCCGATCGGCCTCGGGCAGCGCGGGAGCCACCGGTCGTCCGCAGGCTCGGCCGCTGAGTGTCGCGCTCTCGTGCGGCGCGCTGATTTCCATGTATCCGCCGAGGAACGGTCCATCGATCAGATCGTTGGCCCCGCTCTGGTACGGCAGGACGACCGACAACTCAGGGTGAATCATCGGACAGTGCAGGCACTCCGAGTAATTCTGGAAGACGAGCTTCCAGTTCGCCTGCACCTCGTAGCGTACGCTGTGACCGACCTCGAGATCGGAGAGACCAAAGCGCGAGAGCCGAGGCATCATCGGCGCAAAATATTGGTCGAAGGGCTGCGGTTCGTCGCTGACGTTCACGAACAGAAAGCCCCCGTATTCAGCCACGGCCGCCGCGTGCAGCGGAAAATCGCGCTTGTCGAATCCCTCGACCTCGTGCATATGCGGCGCGCCGATGAGCCGTCCATCGGTCGTATAGGTCCACGCATGGTACGGGCACTGGATCGTCTCGGAGAACTGACCCGACGCTTCGCGGCAGATCTGGGTACCACGGTGCCGGCAGACGTTGAAGAACGCGCGCAGCTCGCCGTCGCGATCGCGAAGGACGATCAGCGATTCTCCGGCGACAGTGCGCACGATGTAATCACCCGGCCGCGCGATTCGGCTCGCTCGGCCGACGCAGTTCCAGTGGCGCGCGAAAATACGCTCGCGCTCCTCGACGAGGACGTCGGGCGACGTGTAATACTCGCGCGGCATCGTATGCGCGCCCTGCTTGTACGCTTCGACCGTACGGTGATACGTGGTCATTTGCCCCTCAGGATCCGTTTCGCCGCCAACCATCCCGCCCCGCCGAGGACGCCCGGGCCGGGATGCGCCCCGGATCCGGCCAGATAGAGGCCGTCGATGGGCATGGAGTAGCGTCCCCAACCGGGTACCGGGCGCATGAACAAAATTTGATCGAGCGTCATCTCGCCGTGCGTCATCGCGCCGTGCGTGACGCCGAAGCGCGTCTCGATATCGGGCGGCGTGAGGACCTCTCGATGCAGCACCGCGTCGGCGAAGCCCGGCATGACGCGGCCGATCGCCCCCATCACGGTCTCGCCGAGCTCGCACGAACGCGTATCATCCCACACCGCACCATCACGCAACTGATACGGCGCGTAGTGCACTCGGGCGAGGAGCACGTGCTGTCCGGCGGGAGCGAGCGACGGCCAGCGCGTCGTCGGCGCCGTGATCTCGATGTGCGGCTCGCCGCAAACGCCGCCGTACTTCGCCGCGTCGTACGCGCGCTCGAGCGCATCGAGCGACGGCGTCAAGCTCATCGTGCTGGTGAGCGCCGACGTTGAATCGTCGAAGCCCGACACGTCGGGCAGGCGGTCGAGGGCGAAACGCACGAACGCAGTGCATCCGCGGAGCTTGATGTTCCGCACCGCGTGGAGAAATTCGGGATCGAGCCAGACCGGATCGACCAAGCCGAGCAACGTGAGCACCGGATCGGCCGTCGAAACGACGATCGGTGCCGAGATCTCCTCGCCGGTGTCGAGGACGACGCCCGTGACGACGTCGTCGCGCACGACGATCGTGGCGGCGCCGGCACCGGTGCGGACGGCAACGTCGTTGCCGCGTGCGACGTCGGCGACCGCGCTGATGAACGCATCCGGCCCGTCACGCCACCACGGCCGCGCGCCAACCGAGCCCGCTCGCGCGCCGATGAGGTGGTGCAGGAGCACGAACGACGTGCCGCCGGATCGCGGGCCTTGGCGGATGTCGCGAACCCCGCCGGCGGCCACGGCCGCCTTGACCAGCGGGCTCTCGAACCAGTCGTCGAGCAAATCCTGAAGCGACATCGGCAGCACGCGCAACAGCTCGAGCATGTCCGCGCGGCCGAGCGCGCGAAATTTGCGACCGAGCGACAGGAGCGGCGCGAGCTCACCCAATGACAGCGCCGCGTCAACGTCGGGCGGCGGGAGCTGGTAGAGCGCCTCGAGAAAACCAGCGAGCTTTGCGAGTCGCTCGGTGAAATTGGCCCACCGTTCCGCGTCTCGTGTCGAGTATGGGCGAATCGAGTCCGCGGCCCACCCGCGGTCGGCGGAAAGGGCAAGCACGCCGCCATCGCCGGCGACAGACGCGCCGACGCCGGGTGTCACCACATCAATCGGCGGAAGCGCGAGCCCGCGGGCGACCGTCGGCGGAAGCCAGCCCGTGTCGGCGGACAGCGCTGCGCGAAAGCCGGGCGCGAACTCCGACGTTCGTCGCTGTCCTCCGATCTCCTCCGCCCGCTCGACAACGAGCACGCGTCGCCCGGCCCTGCCGAGCGCCGCCGCGGCAACGAGCCCATTCGAGCCCGCGCCGATGACGATCGCGTCGAAGGTGGAAACGGCGGTCACGAGACGATCTCCATCGCGGCGAGTCGGCCCGACGCGCCCATGATACCGCCGCCGGGATGCGTTCCGGCCCCGCACTGCCAGTAGCCCTTGATTGGCGTTCGATACTTGGCCGATTGCGCCGCCGGCCGGAGAAAAAAGAGCTGGTGCAGCGCGAGCTCGCCTTGGAAGATGTTCCCTTCGGAGAGGCCCGTGATCCGTTCGATGTCGGCCGGCGTCAGCACCTGTCGGTGCAGAATGAGCGATTCGATGTTCGGCGCGTACCGTGCGACGGTCTTCACAACCGCGTCGCCGAACGCCTCACGCTTCACGGCGTCCCAACCGCCCGTCACGTTGTACGGCGCGTACTGGACGAAAATGCTCATGACGTGCTTGCCCGGCGGCGCCATGCCGGGATCGATCATCGACGGAAACACGATGTCCATATACGGATTGCGCGAGAAGTTCCCGTATTTGGCGTCGTCGTACGCGCGCTCGAGATATTCGACGCTCGGACTGATCGAGAACGCACCGCGATGGTGCGGACCGACGCCGGGCAGACAGGTGAACTCCGGCAAGCCACTCAACGCGAGATTCACCTTGCCCGAGGAGCCGCGGAACTTGTACCGCTCGACTTCCTCCACGAGATCGCCCGGCAACTCCTTGCGATCGACCAGCTGCAGGAACGTGCGGCGGGGGTCGAGCCCGGAGACCACGATCGGCGCGGTGATCTCGTCGCCGTTCTCGAGCACGACGCCGCGCACGCGCCCATCCTGGACGAGAACCCGGTCGACCGGCGCGTTCGTGCGGATCTCGGCGCCGAGTGCGCGCGCCGACGACGCGATGGCCTCGCTGATCGCGCCGGTTCCGCCTTTCTGAAATCCCCACGCGCGAAACGCACCGTCGATCTCACCCATGTAGTGATGCAGCAGCACGTACGCCGAACCCGGCGACCGGGGGCCGAGAAAGGTGCCGATGATGCCGCTGGCGGACTTTGTCGCTTTGAGTGCGTCGAACTCGTACCACTCGTCCAGATAATCGGCGCTGCTCATCGTCATCAGCTTGTAGAGCGCGTGAAATCGCTCCGCTCCCAACGCGCGCAGATGGCCGCCGAGCTTGAGCAGGCCGCGCAAATCCGACGGCGCCAGCGACGACGGGTCGGGCGGCACCATGGCGAGGATCGGCTTCACGGCCATCGCCATGTGGTGCATCATCCGCCCGAACTCGATCGCCGCCTCGGCGTCGCGAGGCGAATGCCGCGCGAGCTCGCGACGCGTCTCGTCCGGATCGGCCCACCCCGCGAGGTAGTCGCCATTGTCGAGCGGCGTGACCGTACTCTCGAGCGGCAGTATCTGCAGCCCGTGACTCGGCAGGTCGAGGTCGCGGATGATCTCGGGCCGCAGAAGGCTCACGACATACGAGAACACCGAAAACTTGAAGCCGCGGAACACCTCTTCCGTGACGGCCGCGCCCCCGACGAGAGGCCGTCGCTCGAGGACGAGCGTCCTGAGGCCCGCGCGCGCCAGGTAGGCGGCGCACACCAGTCCGTTGTGCCCGCCGCCGACGACGATGGCGTCTTGTTTTGGGACACCGGGCATACTCATGCCTTCTTCCGCGGCGGATCGAAGAACGGGAGTTTGCGGACAACGGCGCGTGCGCGTTTGCGCCGGTGCTCGACGGTAACCTCGAGCTCCACGCCGGCGCCGGGCTGAAAATGCGGTGCCACCAGGTGGCCTAGCGCGAGATACTTCTTGAGCAACGGCGACCAGCAACCGCTGGTCGCGTAGCCGATTTGTTTTCCGTCCTTGTAGACGGGCGCGCTCGTGCGCCAGGCGACGGTCGGCAGGTGCGGCGGGAGCCCTCGCTCCGCGTAGATCCTTTCGAGAGACTCCCAGTCGACGTCCAGGCCGACGAACCCCCAGGCGGGTCCACGCGCGTGTTCGGCGCGTAGCGCGCGGCGGCCGTTGTACGGACCTTTGTCGGCGCTCACGGTCCACGCGAGATTGAGCTCGAACGGCGACGATTTCTGGTCCTCGATCACGGCGCGATGCGACGAGTAGTAGTCGACGTCGAGCATCACGAGGCCCGCCTCGATGCGCGCGAGATCGAGCGCCCAAATGCCGGCCGGCGTGATCCCGTACGGCGTGCCAGCTTCGATCAGCGCGTCCCAGAGAGCCGTGGCGCGATCGGCGTCGACCCAGAGCTCAAAGCCGAGATCGCCGGTATAGCCCGTCCGCGAGATCGTCACCGGGATCTCGCGGACAGTGGTGTGCACGAGACGGAAATACTTGAGGGCGGAGAGATCCGCGGGTGTGAGGTGTTGGAGAATGGTCCGGGACGATGGACCTTGCAGCGCAAGCGCGCCGGTGCGCTCCGAGACGTCCTCGATGGAGACCTCGAGCCCGACGGAATTCATCGATAGCCAACGCAGGTTCGGCTCGGCGCTCGTCAGTCGGAACGTGTGCTCGTCGAGGCGGCTTATCGTGCCGTCGTCGATCACTTTGCCGTGGACGTCGCACCACGGCGTGTAGAGCACCTGGCCGACGCGACACTTGCTGACATCGCGAGTGACCATGCGATCGAGCAGGCGCGCCGCATCCGGCCCGGCAATTCGGTATTTGTACAGCGGCGACACATCGAGCAGGGCCGCGGCATTGCGAACAGCGGCGTACTCGCGATCAGGGTGCGGCTCGTATGCGCTCGCCACCTGATAACCCGCCCATCGACGCCACGTTTGGGCGCGAACGAGCGGGGCCGTGCGAGCGTGGAATGGGGTAGTCTTGAGCGTCTGGTCGACGGCGGCGTTCGGCATGCGGCCCAACTTAGCCCGCGAATCAGTCGCTCACGAGATGGCCTCGTCGGCCCCGAATCCTTCACTCCCTCGCGGGCGTAGTCCCTAGGTCGCGGTTGTCCGCGCGGTTACGGCTTGCAAGGATTTCAGTCCTCTGCTGGACATCCCTTGCGTACCATGGAAGGATTGAAGAGCGCTGCTGAGATGGGAGGCACCTCCGTGAGCTTGGTTCGGCGCACCTTTGTCGGGGTGATCGTCGCGCTTGTCGTCGGTGGCGCGGCCGCCGGTGCGCAGGCAGGGTCGGCGCCGGCGGCGCGGTTGACGCCGGTCGATTCCGCGAATCGATGGGTCGACTCCATCTTCGCGCCGTACAGCTCGACATCGTCGCCGGGGTGCGCCGTGGGCGTCGTGCGTGACGGGCAGCTCGCGTTCGCCAAGGGGTACGGCATGGCCGACCTCGAGCACGACACGCCGATCACACCGTCCACGCGCTTCTACATCGCTTCGCTCTCCAAGCAGTTCACGGCCATGAGCATCGTGCTGCTCGCGCAAGAGGGGCGTCTGTCGCTCGACGACTGGGTTCGGCGCTGGGTGCCGCAGGTGCCCTCGTTCGGCTCGCCGATCACGCTGCGCCAGCTGCTGCACCACACGAGCGGGCTACGCGACTACTTCACACTTCTCGCATTGTCGGGGTGGCCGAGCGACGGCCTCCTCACCGAGTCGCAATTCATCGATTTGGTCAGCCGTCAGAAAAGTCTGAACTTTACGCCCGGCGACGAGTTCCTCTACAGCAACACGGGCTACGCGCTGCTCGCCATGGTCGTCGAGCGCGCGTCGGGCCAGTCGCTCCGCGACTACGCAGCCGACCACATCTTCAAGCCGCTCGGCATGACGCACACCGAGTTTCGCGACGACCACACGCAGCTCATCCCGCATCGCGCGGTCGGCTATCAACCGACGGCCTCGGGATATCGGATCAGCCAGCCCGAGCTCGACGTCGTGGGCGACGGCGGCGTCTACTCGACGATCGAAGATCTGGCCAAGTGGGACGCGAATTTCGAATCGGGACGCGTCGGCGGTCGGGATGGCGTGGCCGAGCTCGAGGAACCGGGCCGGCTGAACAACGGCCAGGCCATTCCGTACGCGTTGGCGCTCACCGTGGGCGACATGGCCGGCATGAGCACTTTTTCACATCGCGGGGCGTACGGCGGCTATCGCAGCGCCATGCTCATGATCCCTTCGCGCCGTCTGAGCGTGATCTCCCTGTGCAACACGTCGGGCGCGCCGACGACCCTGGTCGACCAGGTGGCGACGATCCATCTCGGCTTGATCCCCAGGCAGCGCGCGGTGGCGGCCGCCGCGGCCACGCGCGCGATCGATTTCTCGGCGGGCCCGTTCAGCGTCGGCACCGCGTCGACGGCGGGCGACTCGACGATCGCTCGTAAGCGAAACGACCAGCTGACCCAGCTCGCCGGGGAGTTCTACAGTCCCGAGCTCGACCTCGCCGTGTCGCTCGTGCCGCGAGAGGGCATTCTCCTGCTCCGGCGCCCGCACGAGTCCGACCTGCGGTTCGTCACCTTCACGACCGACCTGTTCACGAACAACGACCAGATGCTGCTGCGCGTCGTGCGCAACGAACGGGGCGCGGTGAACGGGTTCACGCTCTCGATCAACCGCGTGCGCGATCTGGAATTCGTGAAGCGGCCGGCCGATCGCAGCGTGCCGTTCTGGCAATTCTAACGAGTCGCTCAGCGCCGCGGCTTCGCGCGTTTCGTCGGCGCAGCGGTGAGCGGATCCTCCGGCCATTCGTGACGGGGATATCGCCCGCGTAGATCCTTTCGCACGTCGAAGTAACTCGTGCGCCAGAATCCGGCGAGGTCGCGCGTGGTCTGCACCGGACGGTGCGCCGGCGAAAGAAGCTGCATCGTGACGGGAACGCGGCCGTCCAGCACCCGGGGCGATTCCGTCAGCCCGAACACCTCTTGCAAGCGGACCGCGACCTTGGGCGCGGCGGGATCCGAGTAGTCGATGGGAATGCGCGAGCCGGTGGGAACGACGACGTGCGACGGAGCGAGGTTGTCGAGCGCCCGCCGCCGCCGCCAGTCGAGCAACGACGAGAGCGCTTCGGAGAGATCCACCTGCTGAAGCGCGGAGAGCCGACGAACGCCGGCGAGCGACGGCGCCAACCACTCGTCGAGGCGCGCCGTGAGCGCGTCGTCGGACACGTCGGGCCATTCACGATCGTGAAACGCGACGAACGACATGCGTTGGCGCAGACGGGTCGCGGCGTCGGACCATGGCAACCCCGACACGCCGCGGCGCCGAATCGCCCGGAGGAGCGCCGCGCGCGCCGACTCCTCCGACGGCGCGGCGAGCGAAGATTCGCGCAGCACGATCGCGCCGAGTCGCTCGACACGCCGAGCGGCGACGGCGCCCGTCGAATCGTCGAGGTCCACCGACTCGTCGGTCACGATCTGATCGCCGAACAAGCGGCGCACGTCATCCTCGTCGACCGCCGCCGCGAGAAAGATCTGCGCTTCGGGCTTCCGGTCGTCCAACTGCGCGACGACGATGAACGGCGACGCGGCGAGCGAATCGCTCTCTCGCACTTCGGCGCCGCGACCGTTGCGCAAAACGAAACGCGCCCGTGTCCCCGGGCCGGTCGCGGAACGACGCTTCGCGACGCGGTCGGGGTAGGCGAGTGCGATCAGCGCGCCCGGATCCGGTGGACGGGTGGACGGGTGGACAGGTGGACGGCCGGTGACTGAGACGGACTCCAGTCGCTCGGCGAGGCGATCCGACTCCGTCCTCGCTCGCCGAAGAGCGTCGCGGTCGACGTCGGCCGACGCGTCGCGGGATGCACGCATGAGATCGAGCCGGCGCGCGAGATCCGAATCACTCGAGCCTTCCTGAAAGCGAACGACGTCGCGCTCCGAGAGAAGCGCGGCGATGTCGCAGGCGATCTTCGCGGCGCCCAGCTCTGTCGCGCGAATCAGCATGTGCGCGAGCCGCGGGTGCACCGCGAGCTCTCCCATGGCGCGGCCGTGCGCGGTCGCGACGCCGGATGCATCGATCGCCTCGAGCTCGGCCAAGAGCTCGCGCGCCTGCGCGAAGGCAGCGGCCGGCGGCGTGTCGAGCCAAGCGAGCTCCGAGGGGTCGGTCACCCCGGCGACGGCGAGATCCAACGCCAGCGGAGACAAGTCGGCGTGGAGGATCTCGGGCGGCGACTGCTCGAGAAGGTGCGTGGTTTCGTGCTCGGCCCAGAGCCGGTAGCAGACGCCCGGCGCTGTACGGCCGGCGCGTCCGCGCCGCTGGTCCGCCGACGATTTCGAGACGCGTACCGTCTCGAGTCGCGTCATGCCGGTGCGCGGCGAGAAGCGCGGCGCGCGGGAAAGCCCGCTGTCGACGACGATTCGAATTCCCTCGATCGTGAGGCTCGTTTCGGCGATCGACGTCGACAGCACGACTTTGCGGCGCCCGCCGCGGTCCGGGAACAGCGCGCGGTCTTGCGCGTCGCGCTCGAGCATCCCGTACAGCGGCGCTACGATCACGCTCCGATCGACACGTTCGGCGAGCGATGCCTCGACGCGGCGGATCTCGCCAGCGCCGGGCAAAAACACGAGCACGTCGCCATCGTCGCGCCGCAGCGCGTCGACGACCGCGTTGGTCACCGCGCCTTCGATGCGCGGCTCGCGCCGCGGCTCGACGTAGCGGGTCTCGACCGCGTACGTCCGGCCCTGACTCGTCACGATCTGCGCGTCGCCAAGGAGCCGCGCGACGGATTCGCCGTCGAGCGTCGCCGACATGACGACGATGCGCAGGTCGTCGCGCAGCATCGCCCTGGTGCGAAGGGCGAGCGCGAGCCCGAGATCCGCGTCGAGACTTCGCTCGTGGAATTCGTCGAAGATCAGGATGCCGACGCCGTCGAGCGTCGGATCGCGCTGGAGACGCCGCGTGAGCACGCCTTCCGTGACCACCTCGACACGCGTGGCGCGTCCGACTCGCCGCTCGCCGCGCATGCGATAGCCGATCGTCTCGCCGATTTCTTCACCGCGCAGCTCCGCCAGCCGCCAGGCCGCCGCGCGTGTCGCGACCCGGCGAGGCTCGAGCATCACGATAGACTGCCCGGTGAGCCACGGAGCATCGAGGAGCGCAAGCGGCACCATCGTCGTCTTTCCCGCCCCTGGCGGCGCCTGCACGACGACGCACCCGCGCTCGCCCAACGCGTCGCGGATGGCTGGCAGAATCGGCTCGATCGGAAGCGCCATGTGTGAAGATGCAAAGGGCCGGCTGATTTTCAGCCGGCCCTCCAAACTTCGCTGTTGTCGGGTCTACCGGTCCGCCTGTCCACCGGTCCACCCGTCCACCCGCCTCACGTCTTCACGATGATCAAGAACTTCGACGCTTCCCAGAACCGATCCGGCTGATCGATGCGCAGGCCGCCGGAGATCGCGCCGTCCTTCGACGCGAACGGCGACGCGTACGCCGGGTTCTGGCGCGTGAAGATCACGTAGTCGCCGTCGGGAAAGTTGATCACCTTGTCCTTCGCGCGGTCGATGCGCGTGAACTTCGAGGGATCGAGCTCGCGGGCCGCGGACATCGTGCGTCCACCGAACAGGTAGAAGCGCCGGTGGCCTTCCTCGACGAGGATGCCCTTCTGGACCAGTTCGTCCTTCGTCCCGATCACATAGTAGGCCGTGTTCACGGCCGTCGTGAGCTGAGTGACCGTATCGGTAAGCGTCTTCGCCTCGCCCATGAGACGCGTGTTCTCGGTGGTCACGGTATCGACCTTCGAGTTCAGCGTGGCGATTTCGGCGGTCTGCTTGGCGATCGTCGCTTCGTAGTCGGCGCGCTGCTGGTCGACCGTGTGGCGCAGATCGGCGATCGTCTTTTCGTATTCGGCGACTTGCGCGACGAGCGTCGAGTCGCGCACGGCGAGCGTCGAGGCGCGCTTGCGGAGCGCCGACACGTGCGCTTCGCTCGAATCGAGCCGCGCAACCAGATTCTGAATGCGCTTTACGACGGCCGCGCGCTCTTCCTTGATGGCGGCCATGTCGGATTCGCTCGTCAGCTTCGTCGTGAGCGCGGCGTTTTGTTTGGCTTTGAGCTTTGCGATCTCGTTATTGAGGTCGTTGACGAACTGTGTCGACGACATGACCTCATTCAGGAGGTCGTTCTTGATCGAGATCAGCGAGTCGGTGCGCAGCGAATCCGCGTGCGCGAGCGCTTTGAGCTTACTTCCTGCCTGTGGGTCACATGCTGCCAGCATCGAGACCGCGGCGACGGGGATGAGCAGACCGAGTTTGCGCATTGTACCGGGGGCCGGGGTGAACAAAAAAAGGGGAGTGTTAGTGGATGGGACCTGCCGGAAAGGAGTATAACAGCTTGATCGTGTTTCGGTCGGACAAGCTCAAGACGTCCACACGAATGAGAGGCGCCATGATGTCCTGCGGATTTGTGCTGTGGCTCAAGCCAAGCGAGTGACCCACCTCATGGAGCGCGATCGCGCGCATGCCGCGTGAATCGAGCGGCATTCCATCGCTGATGTGCGTGGCCAGCGTGATGTCGCCCTGCGTCAGCCAACCGTTTCGGTCGGTGCGCCAGGTGGTTGAACCGGTCTTGTGATCGAGGTGCGTCGTCCAGTGGACGCGGATGTCGGCGTCGCGGCTCGAGGGAACGAACGCGAAGCGAACGGGGATGCCGGCGGTGCCCCACGTGGTGAAGGCGGTACGAACGGCCGCCGGGAAGCTGGCCTGCGGGCCGTCGCAGAGCGAAGAAGAGTCGATCCAGACGCGGATCGGCTGCGCCACACGCGCCGGCCAGCGCTCGATCGTCGAGTCGCGATCGGCGAGAACTGCTTCGATGTACGTGCCTGGAGCCGCGGACAGCACGGCCTCGCGCGAGATGAAATCGCTGGGAGCTCGGCGCGGCTCCGTGAAGCCGTCGAGCGATCCGTCACGGCCACCGGCCGTGTACGCGGTGCAATTGAGCGCGGCCGCCGCGAAAAGCGCGGTGCCCGTGATGCCTGCGACGCGCCCAAGCGCGAGAACAGACCGGCGATGCTGCATTTGACCTGCGGAGGAGGGAGCGACTGTGCCCGGAGGAGGAAGGTTCTTCGTTCGAGCCGGCGAGAGAGACCGGGCGTCTCACTGCCTTTGGAGGCGGGGAAGTGACCTAAGTCACATGTGTCACTCGTACCCGGACTCCACCACAACGTTTCAGCAAAGCGTCAGTTTTTGGTGCAGCCGAGCGGAAACGCGCGGCTCATTGCCCAATGGCACTCCAAATCAGCGGGTAGGTCGCCATCGACTGGCCGCGATACTGCGGCCGGAACCCGTACAGCACCACATGCCCGCGGCCCAGTTTCACATCAACTAGCGCGGCCTTGCCATTGAGCTTCGACCCGCCAAGGAGCCACCCTGAAAGGAGTGGATTTCCTGTAACGGGATAGGTCGCCACCGCGGTCGCTTGGGAGGGGTCTGAAATCTCGAACGCGGGGCCGTTCTCAAACCAAATCGCGGGAACATTGGATGTGAAGCCTTTCACAAGCGGACTCGAGCGATCGAGCTCCACGGCGAGTATCGAACCGGGACAGTAGAAATCATTGCTCGAGACGCCGGCGAGCACGTTTTTCACCGGCAGCTTGAGTCCACTGATCAGCGCAGTCGACGCCGTGTTGAACGCCAGAACGGATCCGCCGTTTTTCACGAAGCTGTCCAACGCGGCGAACGAATCGGCCGCGCCTCCACCACCGCCGCCACCGCCGCCACCTCGACCACCGCGGCCGCCACCGCCACCGCCGCCGCGCCCACCTGCGCCCGCGATGCCGCCTTCGGGAATCACGATCACGTCGAACTTGTCGTTCAACGAACCCGGCTCGACGTCTTTCTCGGTGATTGGCGTGAACGGCACCTTGTAGAGATCGAGAATCCAGTGCGTCCAACCCTCGTCGATCGGCTCGTTGGTGCTCGGGCGCAGCAGCGCGATTCGTTTCGACGACGAGATCTTCGCGCTGACCTTCGGCTCGGGCACCCCCTTGATCACCGGTCCCGTCGCGGGCGCAGCGTCCATGGCGTGCGCGACGTCGACGCCGAAGAGCAGCGGCAGCGTGTGCGCGGTGACGTCGTACGGGCGCTTCGGCGGCCCGCCCGGGTAGTCGAAGAGATCCGGATAGTGCTGGCGCTCGAGAAGCGCTTTCGCGTAGGCGCCGAACGGCTGCTTCGTGAGGACCACGTAGCTGCCGGCGGGATACGATTTGTCGTCGATCGTCGTCGGCGCGGTCGATTCACGCACCTCGACCTGGCCGTGCTGGAGCGTCCAGATCAAACGCTGGAGCGCCTGCGTATCGGGTTGCGTCTTCGGAATCACGATCGCCGATGGCCACTTGTCGCGCCCCCACGCCGGAAGATCGCCCATCGCGCGATCGGCCTGCGCCGCGTAGCCCTCGAGCCACGCGCGGCGGTTGAGCGCCGCGTCGAGGAAGAGCGCCCAGCTTGCCGCGACTTGATACCGCACGATGTCGCCGTAGCCCCAATGCCCGCCCACCCAGAGCGACGGGAAATTCCACGACACCGTTTTCGCCTCATACCCTCGACCGGCGCCGAGCTGGTCGAAGGGAATGTCGATTGCCGTCGCGAGACGCGCGCTCGCCGTCTCGGTGAGCAGTCGCGCGCCGCGGTGATACAGCGAATATTGCCGCGCCGGCGACCACTGGTCATAGGATGCGTTGCTGCCGATCCCCGTGAATCCCTCGTTCGTCATCCGCCACACGATCGACATGCCGAGGCCGTTCGTCGCCGCCGTGAGAATCGGATCGATGTTGGGCTCGATCGGGTCCATGTAGGGCGGAATGAAGATTCGACCCGCGTTCGATCCCTGCTGGTGGATGTCGTTCACGATTTCCGGGTCCCACGGCGTGTAGAGCGAATCCACCGTGTACCGCGTCTCGGGCTGCGTGAACGCGTACCAGTCGCGGTTGTCGTCGTGGCCGACGTACTTGTGGTAGAGCACCGGCGGGTCACGTCCCTCCTGCGGCGTGCCGAGCGTCGAGCGGTAGTAGTCGCCGATGATGTCCACGCCGTCGGGGTTCTGCGACGGCACGAGGATGATGATCGTGTTGGCGAGGATCTCCTTCGCTTCACGGTCCTGCGCGCGCGCCAGACGATCCGCGAGGACGATCGGCGTCGTGAAGCCGCCCGACTCGTTCGAATGGATCGCCGACGTGACGAGGATGACGTTTTTTCCTTCGTCGATCAGCTTTTCGCGGTCGCCACGCGCCCCCTGAAGCCGCGGATCCATCAATCGCCGTTGGATCTCGCGATAATGGTCCAGGTTCGCCAGCGTCGCCGAGTCGGAGATGAAGACCGCGAGGAACGGCCGGCCGAGCGTCGTCTTGCCAAGCACCCGCGTCGTGACGCGCGGACTCGCTTTGTCGAGGGCCGTGAAGTAGTCGGTGATCTGTTTCCAGCTGGGCAGATGCCGGTCGGCGCCCGGCTCGAAGCCGAGGATGGAGGCGGGCGTCGGAATCGCCGTACGCTGCGCGGCGACGGGGACAGCGACGCAGGCGGCGAGGCTCGTTACGGCGAAAGCACGAAGGCGCATCGAGGAAGGATTGAGGGCCGTTGACGATACGCCACGGCTTTCGAGGGCGTAAGAGTCGACAGACTACGAGATAGCGGGGCGACTCGTTGGGTTTTGTAACGGCGCGGCGCGGCTGAAAGGGGGCTGTTGTGGCCGCTGGCGCTCTAGTCGTCAGCGTCAGCGACGGGCGCCAGTCCAGACGGCGCTGTTTCGCCTGACGCTGCCGCCGGTCGCTGACGACTAGAATGTTCGCCCCACGGAGGTCCCCTTTAGTGCGCGCCGCTGATGCCGCACCCACTGGCAACTCGGCGCGTTCACGCCAGTTTTCTCTTCGCCCCGACCATCCTCGAGCCTGTCATGAGACGTCCTGCGTTTATCCTCGCCGTTCTCGTCGCCTTCCGTCCTTCGCTCGCTCGCGCTCAACGAGCCGCGGCCGCGCACTCGACGGCGCCGATACTCGCCTCCGTCGACACGATGCTCTTCCACGGGCTTCGGTTCCGGATGGTCGGTCCGCCGCGCGGCGGCCGCGTCACGACGGTGACCGGTGTGCCGTCGCAGGCGCGCACTTTCTATATGGGCGTGGCGAGCGGCGGCGTCTTCCGAACGACCGATGCCGGCGCCTCGTGGGTGCCGATCACCGACGGCAAGGTGCCTGTCGCGTCGACCGGGTCGATCGCCGTCTCCGAATCCGAGCCGAACACGATCTACCTCGGCACCGGCTCCGACGATATTCGCAGCAACGTCTCCACCGGCCGTGGCGTGTACAAAACCACCGACGGGGGAACCAGCTGGACCTTCGCCGGCCTGTATGACGCCGGTCAGATCGGTGCGGTGCGCATCCATCCGTCGAACCCGAACGTCGTGTGGGTCGCGGCGATCGGAAACGCGTTCAAGCCGAACTCCGAGCGCGGCGTATTCAAGACCACCGACGGCGGAAAGACGTGGCGGAAGGTGCTGTTCGTGTCGGACAGCGTCGGCGCGGCGGACGTCGAGCTCAATCCCGCGAACCCGGACATCGTATACGCGTGGATGTGGCGCGGGCAGCGCAAGCCGTGGACGATCATCAGCGGCGCGCAGAATTCGGCCGGCGTCGGGTTCTACAAGAGCACCGACGGTGGCGAGCACTTCACCAAGATCACCGGCGGCCTGCCGACGGCGTTGGTCGGCAAGGCGAATCTCGCCGTCACCGCGGCCAACCCGAATCGCATCTACGCGCTCGTCGAGGCGAAGCCGGGCGGCGGACTCTATCGCTCCGACGACGCGGGCGTCTCGTGGAAGCAGGTGAGCAGCAACGGTCAGCTCATCACGCGCCCCTTCTATTACGTCGCGCTCGCCGCCGATCCGACGAACGCCGACATCGTCTACGCCGGCGCGGAGAGCTTCTACAAGTCGACGGACGGCGGGTCGACGTGGACGTCGATGCGCACGCCGCACGGCGACAATCACGACATGTGGATCAGCCCGCACGACGGGAAGGTCATGATCCAGTCGAACGACGGCGGCGCGAACGTCTCGCAGGACGGCGGCCGCACCTGGTCGACGCAAATGAATCAGCCGACCGCCGAGATCTATGGCGTGTGGCTCGACGAGCAGACGCCGTATCGCCTCTACGGGGCGCAGCAGGACGCGAGCACGGTGATCGTGCCGAGCAATCCCGTCGCCGGCAACACGGATCCATTCGAGAGCGGACCGGGCTGCGAGACGGGGCCGATCATGCCGCACCCGAAGAATCCGGAGATCGTCTACGGTGCGTGCAAGGGGCAGTTCGGACGCATGTTCATGAACACGCGCCAGGAACAGAACTACTGGGTCGGCGGTCAATCGCTCTACGGCAACGACGCGAAGGATCTCATTTACCGCTTCCAACGCGTGTCGCCGATGGAGACGTCGCCGTGGGATTCGAGCGTTGTCTACTACGGATCGCAGTTCGTGCACCGCTCCAAGGACGGCGGCGTGCACTGGGAAAAAATCTCGCCCGACCTCACCGCGCACCCGGCGTGCTGCCAAGGCGGAAGCGGCGAGCCGATCACGCGCGACGTGACGGGCGAGGAGTTCTACAGCACGCTCTACGCGATCAGCGAATCGAAGACCGAGCCGGGCGTCATCTGGACGGGGTCGAACGACGGTCCGTTCTACATCTCGCGCGACAACGGCAAGACGTGGAAGAACATCACGCCCAAGGACCTGCCGACGGGGGGGCGCGTCCAGTACATCGAGACGTCGCCGCACCGAAAGGGCGCCGCCTACTACGCGGTGTACCGCTACCTGCTCGGCGATTTCGAGCCGTATATTTATAAGACTGAAAACTACGGCGCCACGTGGACGCGACTGACCGACGGCAAGAACGGCATCCCCGCCGATTGGCCGACGCGAGTCGTGCGCGAGGATCCGGTGCGCGAGCACCTGCTCTACGCGGGCACGGAATTCGGGCTGTTCATCTCGTACGACGACGGTGGGCACTGGCAGCCCTTCGAGCTCAACATGCCGAACGTGCCGATCACCGACATCAAGATCCACCACGACGACATGATCGTCGCGACGCAGGGACGCTCGATGTGGATCCTCGACGACGTCTCGTCGCTGCGGCAGGTGAACGCGCAGACCGCGACGGCCGCGTCGGTCCTCTTCAAGCCGCGCGACGCCGTGCGCGCGCGCATCGGCGGAGGGCGCGGCTTCGGTGGGGGCGGCGGCGGAGGTGGCGCCGGCGCCGCGGCGTCGGGGCAGGCGCAGTTCGGCCCAAGCGGCGCGTCAATCGAGTACTACCTGGCGCACGCCCCGTCGGGCCCGGTCAACATCTCGATACTCGATTCGGCGAACCACGAAGTGCGGAAGTACTCGAGCGAAGCCACGGCGAGCGTTGCGTCGGCCGACGCCCCCGCCGCCGCTCCGGACGACGAGGAGGGCGGGGGAGGATTCCGTCGCGCCGCGCCGCCGGTTCGTCTCAGCGCGAACCCCGGCGTGAATCGTCTCGTCTGGGATTTCAACAACGACGGCGGCCTGATGCTCCCGCCGGGATCGTACAAGGTGAAGATGTCGGCTGGCACATGGAGCGATACGCAGCCCTTGGCGTTGACGCCCGATCCACGGCTGGTCGCCGACCACGTCACCACGGCCGATCTGCGCGAGCAGTACGAGCACAACGTGCGCATGCGCGAGATGACCGCCGAGGTCGGCCGAGTTGCCAACCGCGTGCGCCAGGCCCGGACACGCCTGCGCAACGGCGGCAGCGCCGACTCTCTCGCCAAGGTGGATTCGCTCGCGACGACGCTCTTCGGCCCCGACGAAGGCATCCGCTACGGCCGCCCGGGCCTCCAGACGCAAATCACGTATCTCGCCGGCATGACCGCCCGCGTCGACCAACGCATCGGCCGCGACGCTGTCGAACGGTACCAGGTGCTCCGAAAAGATCTCGATACTGTGGAAGCGGCCGTTCTCCGAGTGCTGGGTCCCGAGGTTCGGCCCAAGGCGTAGCCCGTGCGCGCGACTGTGCTTCTGCGGAAACCGCAACGACTCGACCGCAGAGACGCGGAGGACGCAGAGAGGCGCGGAGGAAAGCACCAGCGAGACATTGTGAAGCGACCCCGGGATGCCCTAGCGTGGCTTCCCGGGGTCGGTTGCAAACGGTCCTCTCGTCGTCTTCTCTCTGCGTGTCTCTGCGTCCTCCGCGTCTCTTGCGGTGAGCAGTTCAGTTGCAGTCGAGCGCGCGCACGGCGCATTGTTCCGCCGACTGGTCTATAGAAATCTGAAATAACGCTCCACGAAAAGGATCCGCTCTAAGCGCTCGACGGTCATCGTCGAATCCATCTTGATGCGGCGGAGGCCGAAGCGGTCGGTGAGGCCGGAATTCATACGGCCCTTGCCGCGCACGGCGCAACGGTAGCCGGCGGCGCGGGCGGCGTGGCGGATGGCGCGGCTCTGGTTACTGAACGGGTACGCCACGACGTCCACTGAGTGGCCGAGCAGCTCGCTCAACGTCTCTCGGGATCGGCGCAGATCGGCGGCGGCTTGTTCGAGCGGGACGCGGGCCAGCGGCACGTGGAGATCGCCGTGCGACCCAAATCGTACGCCGTCGCGCCGCAGCGCGGCGATGCGTTCGGGGCCGAGCAGGGGGAACGAGTGCTCGCCGCGGTCCCAGGCGTTCGTGCCGCCGATCTGACTGGCGACGAGGAAGACCCAGGCGCCCATGTCGCGCGAGCGGAGCGCCGGCCACGCCCGCTCGTCGAAGCAAGTGTACCCGTCGTCGAATGTGAGGATCAGCGGTCGTTTCGGCAGGGGACGGCCACCGTCGCGATGGGCGAGCCAGTCGGCGAAATCGATCGTGCGATAGCCCAGCGCACGCAGCGCGTCGAGCTGCGCCGCGAAGAGCTCCGGCGCGACGAAGTTGCCTGGCGTCCGAACGTCCGACGGAAGCTCATCGACCTTGTGATACATCAGGATCGTGAGCTTCATCCCTCGGTCGATCGGCTCCTGGAAAACAGGAAGGCGTATTTCAGAAACGACGCGAAGGAGCTGAGCGCCGAAGCCACGAAGCCGACGCTTCCGTCGCGCCATCCCGAGTACACGAAGTAGTCGCGGAAGAAACGCCACGCCGGACGACCCACCAAGTCGCGCATGCGCGCTTCGCGCCCGCGAGCGTACAAATCCTCCGCCCCCCACCGCGCATACTTCACGATCTTCGCAACATGGTGGGCGAGGTCGCGATACGGATAGTGCACGATCGGGCCGGTGAGCGTCCCGATGTCTTCGATCGGCTCGAGGTGCTCGTGCACGCGATGGCACACGTAGCGACGCTCGTTCGTGAACAGCCGAACGTGCCAATCGCGCCCCCACGGTCCGTAGTGCAGCTCCCGGCCGAGGTAGTGGTTGCGGAACTTCATGCGGTAGGCCGCGCGCGTCGGGTTCCGGCCGGTCACGATCTGGGAGATCTCGGCTCGCAGCTGGGACGTGACGCGTTCATCCGCGTCCAATGCGAGAATCCAGCGATTCTGGGCCGCCTCGATCCCGGCGTTCCGCTGCGCCGCGATGGTCTCGCCGCAGACCATGATCACGCGCGCCCCAGCCGCTTCAGCGATCGCGGGTGTCCGATCGGTCGAACCGCCATCCACGACGATGACTTCGTTCGCCCAAGACAGGTCGGCGACAGCTTGAGCGATTTGCGCCGCCTCGTTGAGCGTCGGAATCACGACGCTGACCGCGATGCCGTGTTGCGGCGCGGCGTCGACGGAGGCGAGCGAAGTCCCCTCGCGCAGAGCGGACAGGTTCAGAGGTACCGCAGCGGACATCGCGTGCGTCTGGGTGGGAGAAATGCGAACCGAATGCCGCCGCCGGATGTTGCGTTTCCGTAGTCGGCGGTCCATCTATAAGGTTCCCCCCTCAGATGGATGTCAGACGGTCTCGCCGCCGGCCCGATGATCCCCCCCTTTCGACTCAGCACCTTTGGTAGCGTTTACCTGTCGCGGGACGGGGAGATTCTGTCGGGGGCCGCGGGGCAGCGTCGCCTGCTCGCGATTCTCACGATCCTCGCATCCGTCGGCGAACGCGGAATGTCTCGCGATAAGCTGCTCGGACTGCTCTGGTCTGAGGGCGAGCCTGACAAATCGCGACACGCGCTCACCCAGTCGCTGTACCATATAAGAAAAGCACTCGGCGTCGAGCGAATCTTTCTTAGCGGTGCGGACTTACGCATCGATCCCGCCGCGATGACGTCCGACGTCGGCGACTTCCAGCTCGCACTCGCGCAGGGCCGTCTCGCCGACGCGGTGAAGGTCTACCGCGGTCCGTTTCTCGATGGTTTTTATCTCAACGGGGATCCTGACTTCGAGTTCTGGGCCGCCACTGAACGAGATCGACTGTCGCGCGCGTTCGCGCAGTCACTCGAATCGCTCGCGCGCGAAGCCCACGAGGCCGGTGATCGCCAGGGCGAAATCCAGTGGCGAATTCGGCTCGCCGATCAGGATCCGCTGAACGGCGTCGCAATGGCGGGACTCATGACGGCGCTCGCGGAGAGCGGCGATCAGGTCGGTGCTCTGCAGCGCGGACGTTGGCACGAGATCCGGATGCAGAGCGAGCTCGACCTTCCACCCGCTCCCGAAGTCGCGGAGTTGTTGGTCAAGCTTCGCCGTTCGACGCCGACGCGAGAAGTGCCGAGCACTGAGACCGAGGATGTCCTTCCATCGGAGCATCCGTCGGAGGCGCTCGTATCGGCGCCTGATGCGGCGGCCGTTTCGACGATCGGCGTGAGCGTCGTTCCGAGCGACGATCGCGACGCGGGCATCACGAAGCGGCTCAAAGCGTCGTCAGCGGCGTGGATGGGATTTGCCGCCACGATTCTGGTGGCGATCGGCGCGTTGTCGGCATCGGCGTGGCGTCTGGCCACGGCTCGAGCGGCGGACCATGAGCCTGTGGTCGCCGTCGCGCCGTTCCACGTCGAAGCGTCGGACGCATCGGCCTCGTATGTCCGCGAGGGCCTTCTCGAGTTGCTCGGCTCGCGCATCGCCCTCGCCGACGGAAAGCGAGAGACGGATCCGTCGCGCGTCTTGCGCGCCGCGCGCTCGACCGGATTCATGAACGACGGAGCCACGACGCCGACGATCGCCGACGCCGTGCGATTGGCCAAGTCGCTGAGCGTCGATGAAATCGTCGCCGGCTCGATCGAGCCCGCGCCCAACGGAACCGTGGCGATTGCCGCGACGCTCGTCGACGTGCGCAAGTCGCAGATCGCCGCGTCGGTGCGTGTCTCCGGCCCGCCCGACAGTTTGACCGCGCTCGTCGACAAGATCGTCGCCGGTCTGATTCTGCGAGAATCCGGCGACCGATCGTCGTCGCTGCCCGAGCCGCCGAGCATCTCACCGTCGGCGCTGCGCGACTACGTGGCCGGCCGCGCCGCATATCGGTTGAGCGACTACAACCTCGCGCTTCGCGCGTACGGACAAGCGCTCGCCGAGGAGCCGAGCTTCGCGCTCGCCGCGCTCGGGTTGGCGATGTCGGCGGACAAGGCGAACTCGGCGGAACAGCACGATCGCGGCGTGGCGATCGCTTGGGCGCACCAGGCCTCGCTGCCGCCGGCGGATCGCGCGTTCTTGCGTGCGTTCGCGGGCCCGCGATATCCGCAACCGTCGTCGGCCTCGGAAATCCTCGAGGCGTGGCGCGCGGTGGTGCGCCTCGCGCCCGACCGCGCCGACGCGTGGTACGAGCTCGGCGAGAGCTTGTACAACGACGGCGAGATCATCGGAATGCGTGACGCCGCGGCACGCTCGAGCGAAGCGTTCTCGCGCGCGCTGCAACTCGACCCGTCGTCCGGCCCGTCGCGCCGCATGCTCGCGCTCCTTTACGCCCGGCTGCGCGACACGGCGTCGCTGCGCCGGCTCGTGTCGAGCGTCCCGGCGGCGGACTCGAGCGACGCGTTGAGCGTTTTCGTACGATGGCGCGTCGCGCACGCGCTAGGCGATTCGCAGGAGGTGCGCCGTGTCCGCGCGCATCTTGGCGACGCGCCGAGCGGCGCGCTGCGGAACATCGCGATGACGTCGCAGTTCGACGGCATCGACGTGCCCGATGGCGACCGGGCGATCGAAATCCTCGCGCGGCGGGCGATCACCGACGGCGAGCGCGTAGACGTCGCGCTGGCGCGCCACAGCCGCGCGCTGAATCGCGGCGATCGTGTCGCGGCGAACGCGATCGCGCGCGACCTCGAGTCGTTTCCGCCGGGATTGCACGCCGGCCTTCGACTCCGCGTGCTCGATGCGCTGTACTCCGGCGACGTGCCGGTGTCGGCGCGTCGTGAAGCGGACGCGCTGAGCGATCATTTGCGGGCTCCGAGTACCGCGTCGGTAGCGGACAGTGCGGTGCGATTGGCGGACGCGTGCGTGGTCGGCCAGTGGCGTCTCGAGACGGGCGACGTGCGCGGCGCGCGCGACGCGCTCGCCATGCTGCGCGCCGGCGGCACGCCGGCGTTCCCAGTGCCCGTCGGCGCGAGCCCGAGCACGTGCGCAACGCTGCTCGACGCAGCGATCGCGATCGAGTCGAACGCGCCGACCGCGCGCGAGCGCCTCGCCCATTTGGATTCCTTAATGCTCAGCGGTCCGGCGGTGGGCGACGCCATGCGGTATGCGAATCTTCTCGTCGCGCGCGAGTACCGCGCGGCCGGCGACTCGCGCCACGCCCTCTCGGCCTTGTTACGCCGATCGTTCGGCCGTGGGTGGCCGCGTTACAAAGAGACGGGGCTGCGGCTCCAGATCGATCTCGCGACGGAGCTGGGAGACACGGCGGTTGTGCGCGCCGCCCGCGAGCGCTTGATCCCGACGAGCCGCTGAACGTAGCGGCCCGAGTCGTCGGCCGCGACTCGCGCCGATCAATTGGTCCCTATCAGCTAACGGTCAGCGCGGTTTCCGTGTGACGAACCGTCCCAAACGAGGCCGGTTTACGCATCTGAAACGATTGGCGCGCGATCTAGCCAAGTTATCAGGATTGGATAATATATGCGTCGAGGTTTTGTCAATTTCTGGGTGACGATTTGTCACCTCGCAGGGTTGTTTGCGTGACGCCGGTGGGACCACCGGTGGGACGAGCGTCCCCGTAGCGCTCGTGGTCCGCGCAGGTCGCAGGTTCGTGCTCGCGCCGAATTGCGATTCTCGAGTAAAGGACTTCGCACGCGCTCGCCAAATCGCGATATCGGCCACTCACCCAAGCAGTACGGTCGATGGAGGAGGCATGGCACTCTCGTTCCGCGGCATCCTTGCTTCGTGGGCTGTCGCAGTAGCGGTGCCGGTCGCGCTCGCGGCGCAGCAGCCCGCGACGATTACCGGAAAGGTCACCGGTGAAGGCGGCAGTGGTTTGGCCGGCGTGGCAGTGTCGATCCCAGAGTTGGGACTCGGTGGATCGACGAAAGACAATGGGACGTATCTGTTCACCGTCCCCGGCGCGCGTGTCACGCGGGCGGCCGTCACGATCACGGCGCGACGCGTGGGCTACAAGCCGAAAACCGCGCGCGTCACGCTGAACCCCGGCACGATCACGCAGGACTTCACGCTCGAAGCGAATCCGCTGCAACTGGGTGAAGTCGTGGTAACGGGCGCGGGCACGACGATGCAAGTCGAGAAGCTTGGCAACGTACGCAACCAAGTCGACTCGACCCTCGTTCAAAAGTCGAACGAGTCGAACGTGGTTCAGGCGTTGGCGGCGAAGGCGCCCAACGTCGTGGTGAACCAATCGGCGGGCGATCCGGGCGCCGCGTCGAAGATTCAGATCCGCGGTCTGCGCACCCTCAACGGGCAGACGCAGCCGCTATTCGTCGTCGACGGCGTTCCAGCGAACAACGAAACCTTCTCGACGACGAACTTCAATCCGATCGACGCGGGCGGCGGCGGCGTCGGCGGACAGGACAACGGCGGCGAGTTCGAGGGCACCTCGGCTCCCAACCGCATGATGGACATCAATCCGGACGACATCGAGAACATCGAGATTCTCAAGGGCGCGGCCGCCGCGGCGATCTACGGTGCGCGCGCCGCGAACGGTGTCATCCTGATCACGACGAAGCACGGCCGCTCTGGGCAGACGCACTACGAGCTGCGCTCGTCCGGCTCCAACGACCAGGTCACGCGCAAAGAACCGCTGCAGCGCGGCTTCGGCCAGGGGCTGCAGAACGTGGCCGCCGGTACGTGCGACGACATCGGCAAGGGGAGCTGCCTGCGCAGCTGGGGCCCGGCGATTCCAGCCGGTACGCCGACGTACGATCACGCGAGCGAAGCATTCGACACCGGCCACATCCTCGACAACACGCTCAGCGCGTCGGGCGGCAACGATCGCACGACCTTCTACCTGTCGGGCAACTACAACAACAACCAGGGCGTGTTCATCGGGCCGAACAACTACTTCAACCGTGGCACGGTTCGCCTGAACGCCACGCACCACCTGACGGACAACTTCACGCTCGGCGGCAACTTCTCGTACGCCGATACGCGCGGCCACTTGACGCAGCGCGGCAACAACGTGAACGGCCTGCTCCTCGGCTTGTTCCGGACGCCGCCGGGCTTCAACAACTTCCCAGCGCTCGATCCCAAGACGGGGCTCCACCGTTCGTACCGCCTCCAAGATCCGACGCCGGAAACCGCCGGACAGTCGCGCGGGTTCAACAATCCGATCTTCTCGCTCGAGGATGAGCTGAACGATCAGAAGGCCGGACGCACGTTCGGCAACATGAACGCGCAGTACATCGCGAACAATTGGCTCACGTTCGCGTACACACTCGGCGCGGATTATTCCAACGACGAGCGCACCGAGGGGTGCCCGGCCGAGTGCTCCGACGTTGCCGCCACCGGCCGCGTCACCGAAGGGAAGATCGTCGACTACCAGATCGACCATAACCTCACGGCGACGGCGACCTGGAACCTGAACCCGAACTTCGGCGGCACCTTCACCGCGGGCCAGAACCTGAACGCGCGCAATTTCCGCACGTTCTCCGTCGTTGGGCGCACGCTCATCGCGCCGCAGCCGATGGACATCATCAACACGCTGTCGCGCGATCCGGCGAGCGATTTCCAGACGCAGATCCACAACGAGTCGTACTTCGGTCAGGCGACGTTCGACATCCACCAGCAGCTCTATCTCACGGGCGCGCTGCGAAGCGACGGCTCGACGACGTTTGGCCACTCGAACAAGACGGCCGCGTTTCCCAAGGCGAGCGCCGCATGGAACTTCACGAACTTCCACAGCGTGAAGGGACTCACGTACGGTAAGCTTCGCCTGTCCTACGGTCAGGCGGGCAACGAGCCGCAGCCGTACCTGACGTCCGCGGTGTTCAACGGCCAAGGAACGGTCGGCGGCATTGCGCAGGGCACGGGCCTCACCCCGACGCAGAGCGGCCTCGGTGGTCTCTTCTTCACGGGCGTGAAGCCTGCCACGGCGCTCAAGCCCGAGCGCACGACAGAGAGGGAAGCAGGCTTCGATCTCGGCTTCTGGGGTGAGAAGGCCGACCTGAGCGCCACGTGGTACAAGTCGCGCACGACGGACGTCATTCTCGTGACGCCGATCTCACCGTCGACGGGCTTCGGCAGCGAGGCGAAGAATGCCGGCGTCTTCCGCAACAGTGGCGCCGAGCTCTCGCTCAACCTGCGTCCGCTGATGGGCACGAATTACCAGTGGGACCTCGGCTTCGGTTGGGGCAAGAACCAGTCGCTCGTCGAGAACATCGCCGGCGCGCAGTTCCTGTTCACGGGGTCGTCGTTCATCGGCACGGTGGCGATGGTCGGTCAGCCGCTCGGCGTCATCCGCGGTCTGGGGTGGATCCGCTGCGGCGTCACGCCGACCGACTATCTACAGGCCAACTATCCGTCCGCGGCCGCGGCGTGCCAGGGCAAGGCGAAGGGCACGCTGTACATCGACGACGGCACGAATGGCTGCGCGAACGCCGGCATGCCGTGCGGCGATTTCGACAACCAGCGCATCCTCGGCGATCCGAATCCGAAGTGGACCGGCAACATGCACTCCAGCTTCAAGTACAAGAAGCTCGAGCTGTCGGGACTGCTCGATATCCGTCACGGCGGTTTGATGTGGGACGGCACGCGGGGCGCCCTGTGGAGCTACGGCACCGCGGGCGACACGAAGAACCGCGCGATCTGCACGGGCTCGTCGAACGCCTCGTGTTCGGGCAACCTGCACGCATTCGGTGATCCCGATTGGTACCCGGGGCCGGTCACCGGTCCGGGCGCCGGCCAGAAGATTCCGATCGGCGAGAACTGGTATCGCACGAGCGGCATCGCCGCCTGTCCCTTCACGGGCATCGACGAGCCGTGCCTCGAGAACGCCGGCTTCGTGAAGCTGCGCGAGATCTCGGCCGCGTACACGTTCGACGGCGCCTGGGTCAACCGGCTGCTCAACCTGAACACCATGACCATCCGCGTCGCCGGTCGGAATCTCAAGACGTGGACCAAGTACCAGGGGCTCGATCCCGAGACCAACGTCGCGGGACCGTTCGAGCAGGTCGGCGCGGCGGATTACTTCAACCTCCCGCTCACCCGTTCGTTCGTCGTCTCGGTCAGCCTCAACCGTTAACGCGAGGACTCTCGAATGCGAATCTCCAAATACGCCGCGTTCGTCGGGGTCGTCGCGCTCGCGCTCCCCAGCGCGTGCGGCAGCTTCCTCGACTCTCAAACCGCCGTCGCCAACCCCAACGCTCCGACGGCCGCCACGACCAACCAGCTGTTCGGCGGCGCGATCGCCAACATCATGGGCCAGCAGGAAGGCCCGGTGGCGATGAACATCTGCGAGTGGATGCAGCAGTGCGCCGGCCAGGGCGGACGGTTCGTCGACCTGCAGGGCACCTACGCGATCGACTCGGACAGTTTCGACGGGTCGTTCCAGTCCATCTACACCACGGGTGGATTGATCCAGATCCGCCAGGTGGAGGCGAACGCCACGGCCGCGAACGACAAGGTGTATCTCGGCATCGCCGAGGTGGTCGAGGCGATGGACGTGCTGTGGGGCGTGGACATCTGGGGCGACATGCCGTACCGCGAAGCGGTCGGCGGCAACTCGTCGCCTCATTTCGACCCGCAGCAGCAGATCTACGCCGATCTGCTGACCCTCCTGGACAAGGCCATTACGGACATGGGCTCCGGTGGCGCGGGTCCCGGCGCGTACGATCTCATCTACGGTGGCAACACCGCGAAGTGGATCGAAACCGCGCACACGCTCAAGGCCCGCATCTATCTCCACCAGGAGGAGAAGCTCGGTGCGGCGCAGTACACGAGCGCGCTCAACGAGGCCAAGAAGGGTATCTCGACGCCCGCCAACGACTGGCTCACGGTGCACTCGTCGGCCACGTCGGAGCGCAACCTGTGGGCGCAGTTCCAGCTCACGTCGTTCGGCCAGGACCTCGTCGCGGGTTCCGTCCTCGCCAAGATCATGGTCGCCCAGAACGACAAGCGCCTGCCCGACTACTTCGCCAAGAACTCGCACGGCGGGTACGCCGGCTACGACGTCACGACGCAGACCACGCCGGCCGATTCGGTCTCGTCGATTCTTGGATCGAACCGCACCAACGACGCGGAGTTCCAGCAGCCGATCATCACGTACGACGAGACGCAGTTGATCATCGCCGAGGCGGCCTTCCAGACCAACGACAAAACCACCGCGACGACGGCCCTCAACAACGTGCGTGCGCGGTACAGCAAGGCACCGATCGCAAGCCCCACGCTCAACGACATCATGACCGAGAAGTACATCCTCACGTTCCAGAACGTCGAAGCGTGGAACGACTACAAGCGCACCTGTCTCCCGGCGCTCAAGCCGGCTCGCAACAAGACGGCGATCCCCGGCCGCTTCCTGTATGGATCGACCGAGATGCAGACGAACACGAACGCGCCGACGAACGAGCCAGGGCTCGCCAGCGGCCGAAACTGGAACGACCCGAACGGCTGTCCGTAAATCGCCGTCCCGGCGCGGGAATGGAGTTGAAGTGCTAGCGTTGATGCGGGGAGGGTGAGCGTGCCTCGCCCTCCCCGCGATCCTTTGCAGGAGTGACGTCGCATGATCATGAAACAAGCTCATCGCGCCACGGTTACGGTCGTCGCCGGCGTGCTCGCTTCGGGGTGCTACGCGTATACCACGCCGCACATCGCGGAGACCGAGCACCTCACCGGACGCCAAGTGCAAGCGACGCTGACCGACTCCGGCTCCGTCATCATGGCGGCGAAGGTGGGGCCGGCCATCGAGCAGCTGCGCGGAAGCGTGGTCGCCGAAGATTTGACCTCGCTCTCCGTCGCAATGGATGAGTCGGTGCGACGCGATGGAACAGGCGCCCCGTGGAAGCAGGAGGTCGTCCAGGTACCACGGCCGTTGATTCGCGAAATCGACATTCGTGGCTTCTCGCCAACGCGGACACTGTTCGCAGCGTTCCTCACGTCGGCAGCACTGATCGCGGTGGAGAAGGGGTTTTTGAAGAACGGCGGGGCCAATGCCGCCGGGACGGCCCAAACCGGTACGCCCGTCGCGCGCTGAGCGATCAGTGCGCGGGCGCGGTGCTCACCCGCGCCCGATCCAATAGACGGCCGCGGTTGCGTTCGCGGCGCCCGCGGCGTAAGTCATCGTGTTCGACCAGACAACTCGTGACACGGCGATGACGACACGCCTCCGCCCTCGCGGCCAGTTTGTGCTGTTCTCGGTTTTCCTCGCCGCGGCGCTGCAAGGGCAGGCGGCGGCGCCCGCGACGCGGCTCGTCCACGATACGGTTCATTCGGCGGCGCTCGAGGGGAACAAGTACGGCGATTCGCCGAATCGCTCGGTGCTCGTGTACCTGCCGCCGAGCTACGGCTCGAGTCCGACGAAGCGATACCCGGTCGTCTACCTGCTCCACGGCTTCACCGCGAACGAGCTTTCGTGGGCGCGCGGTTACGCCGGGTTCGACATCGGCCGCTCCACAGACTCGCTCGTCGCCGCCGGCGCGGTGCGAGAGATGATCATCGTGATGCCGAACGAGCGAAACCGCCTGCTCGGCAGCTTTTACACCAACTCCTCGTCGGCCGGCGGCTGGGAGGACTTCACGGTCGCCGAGCTCGTGTCGTACATCGACGGCAAGTACCGCACGCTCGCCACTCCGCGCAGCCGAGGAATCGCCGGCCACTCGATGGGTGGATTCGGCACGTTGTACTTGGCCATGCGACACGCCGGCGACGTCTACGGCGCCGCATACGCCCTCAGCGCGTGCTGCACGCACTTTCGGATGTCCGCGGATCCCGGTGCCGCTGCGGCGTGGGGGCTCGTCGAGGACCTGGCGTCACTCGATGACGCGAAGCGCTTGCCGTTCGGCGCATCGGTCGATCTCGCGATGGCTGCCGCGTTCACGCCGAATCCGAACCGGCCGCCACTCTTCGTGGACTTCCCCGCGGAGCGTCGGGACAGCAGCTGGCGACTGATGGACGAAGTAGCGGCGAAGTGGACCGAGCATTTTCCGCTCGACATGATTCCGCGCTCGGCGGACCGGCTGAAGCGTCTCGCTGGGTTCGCGTTCGACATCGGCACGCGCGACGAGCTCGTGCCGCCGTCGCAGCTCGTCACGATGGACACGGCGCTCACGCGTGCCGGGGTGCCGCACACCTTCGAGACCTACGACGGCACGCACACCAACGGCATCGGCCAGCGAATCATCACCAAGGTGTTACCATTCTTTTCGCGAACTCTCGAGTTCGGTCCTTCACCGACAACTGGCAGGAACCATCAATGAGACGATTTTTGTCCGTTGCCGCGGTCGCGCTCTTGGCGGCCCCGGCCCTTCTCGGCGCGCAGCCGCGTGGATCGGAAAAGTGCGACCCTGAGAACGCCGGAATCAGGCTTCCACAGGGCTTCTGCGCGACCGTCTACGCGGAGAAAATCGGCGTCGACGGCGATACGCTGAAGAACCCGCGTCACATGGTCGTCGCGCCGAACGGCGACGTGATCGTTTCGGCGCAGGGGCGCGGTGGCGTCGGCGGCGTCTGGATTCTTCGCGACGAGAACGGCGACGGAAAGGCCGACAAGGCGGTCCACTTCGCGCGCGGATTCACCTCGTCGGAGGTCGCGCTGTTCGACGGACACCTCTATACGGAAACCAGCACGGAGATTCTTCGCTATCCGTTTCCGACCGGAACGTTCGCTGCCGCGGGAAACGCGGACACCGTCGCCGAGGAATTGCCGAAGGGCGGGAGCCACCAGGTCAAGACGTTCACGATCGACCGCGCGGGCAACCTATATGTGAACTTCGGTACGGCGACCAACTCGTGTCAGACGGCCGACCGTCAGAAGGAATCCCCGGGGAAAAATCCGTGCGACGAAGTCGAAATTCGCGGAGGGATCTGGAAGTTCGACGCGCGGAAATTGCACCAGAAACCGAGCGCCGAGAATCATTTCGCCCGCGGCATTCGCAACGCGGTCGGCATCGCGATGAACCCGCTGGACGGAAAGCTGTGGACGACGCAGCACGGTCGCGACGGACTCGGCGGCGAGCCGGAGAACTCTGGACAGTGGCCGCAAAGCGCGCACTACAACGCCGAGAACCCCGCGGAAGAACTGATTCAGCCCAATCAGGGCGATGACTTTGGCTGGCCGTATTGCTACTACGCAGTGGAGGAACACCATCTGGTGCTCGCGCCCGAGTATGGCGGTGACGGCAAGAAGACCGGCCAATGCGCGCCGAAGAAGGAGCCGGTCGCGGTCTTTCCCGCGCACTGGGCGCCGAACGGACTCATGTTCTACACGGGCTCGTCGTTCCCGGCGAAGTACAAGAGTGGCGCGTTCATCGCGTTCCACGGATCGTGGAATCGGGCCCCGGAGCCGCAGCAGGGCTACAACGTCGTGTTCCAACCTCTGAACGGCGGCAAGGCCGCCGGCGCTTTTGAGGTTTTCGCCGAGGGCTTCGGGCCGCGAAACCCGGGCAACCACCGGCCCACGGGTCTTGCCCAGGGAACCGACGGCTCGCTGTTCGTCGCCGACGACGCGGGCGGACGCATCTACAAGATCGTGTACGACAAGAAGTAGGATCGGCTAGGTTGTGAAACAGGTGGACAGGTGGACAGGTGGACAGGTGGACGGGAACCGCTTGAACAGCGAAGAGTTCGGGGGAGAGAGAGAAGTGAGTGAGAATCGACTCAAGGATCTTCATGATGCGGGCGTGGCGATCTGGTTGGACTTCATCGATCGCACGATCCTGAAGAACGGCGACTTGGCGCGCCGAATTCGCGACGATGCCGTGACCGGAATGACGTCGAACCCGACGATCTTCGAGAAGGCGTTGGCCGAGGGCACGACGTACGACGATCAGATTCGGTTCTCCGCCGGCGACTTCACGGCGATGGAGCTGTTCGAGCGGATCGCGACGACCGACGTGCGCGACGCGTGCGACATCTTCCGTCCGACGTTCGACGGGCTCCACGGCGCCGACGGCTTCGTGTCGATCGAGGTGTCGCCCGGCGCGGCCAACGATGCCGCGGCGACGATCGACGAAGCGACGCGACTCTGGAAAACGGTGGATCGCCCGAACGCGTTCGTGAAGGTACCCGGCACCGTCGAAGGCGCGAAGGCGGTGCAGCGACTCACGGCCGCCGGCGTCAACATCAACATCACGTTGCTGTTCGCGATCGAGGCGTACGCGCGGGTCATCGACGCATACATGGCGGGGCTCGAGGAGCGTGTCGAAGCGGGCAAGGACATCACGAACATTCATTCGGTGGCCAGCTTCTTCGTGAGCCGCGTAGACACCGAGACGGACAAGCGGCTCGACGCCGCCGCGAAGTTACGCCCGGGCGACGCGAAAGCGCTCGAGGGGTTGAAAGGCAAGGCGGCGATCGCCAACGCAAAGCTCGCCTACAAGCTCTTTCAGGAGCGGAAGGCCTCGCCGAGATGGATGGCGCTGTCGGCGAAGGGCGCCACGATCCAGCGTCCGCTGTGGGCCAGCACGAGCACCAAGAATCCGGCGTACCGCGACGTGATGTACGTCGAGGACCTCATCGGCCCGAACACCGTGAACACGATGCCACCGCAGACCGTGGACGCGTTCCGCAACCACGGTAACGTCTCGCGCACGGTGGACAAGGACGTCGACGAGGCGCAGGCCACGATCGACGAGCTCGGCACGTACGGAATCTCGATCGACGACGTGACGCAGAAGCTGCTGGTCGACGGCATCGCGAGTTTCCAGAAGTCGTACGACACGCTGCTGGCCGGACTGCAGGCGAAGACGAAGGCGCTGGGGAAGGAGCTGGTCGAGAGCCACTAACTCACGCCGTCAACACGAACTCCACTATTGCGCTACTGCCGAACCAAGATCGTGTGCACGTTGGGCCCATCGAGCTCGACGCGCGACGCGTTACGCGGCCTCGTCGGCGCCGGCCTGAACGTCGCCCGGATCAACTTCTCACATAGCACGCACGAACAGCACGCGGCGACGATCGCGCTGATTCGCGAGGTTGCCACCGAGACGAAGCGGCCGATCGCCATTCTCGGCGATCTCCAGGGTCCGCGAATCCGCATCGGTGAGCTGGGGAATACGCGCGAGCTTCTCGACGGGAGCGACGTCGTGTTCGCGCCGGAGGGGAAAGAGAAGGGCGACGAAGTGCCCGTGACCTACGAGGCGCTCGCCGACGACGTCAACGACGGTGACCGGATCCTCATCAACGACGGACTGATCGAGCTCGTCGTTCTGGATGTCGCCAAGCCTCGCGTGACGGCGCGCGTCGTACACGGCGGCACGCTCTCCAGCCACAAGGGAATCAACCTGCCCGGCGTGCAGGTGTCGGCGCCGTCGATCACGTCGAAGGATCGCGAGGACATCGCCTTCGCCGTGCAGCAGGAGCTCGAGTACGTCGCGCTGAGCTTCGTGCGGCGGGCGCAGGACATCGCCGAGCTGCGGCAGCTCGTGCCGAAGCACATGCTCGTCGTCGCGAAGATCGAGAAAGATTCGGCGCTCGAGAACATCGAGTCGATCGTGCGCGCCTCGGACGGCATCATGGTCGCGCGCGGCGACCTCGGCGTGGAGCTGCCGTTCGAGGAGGTGCCGTGGGCGCAGAAACGGATCATCGCGCTGTGCAACCGGCTTGGACGGCCGGTGATCACCGCGACACAGATGCTCGAGTCCATGATCACGCATCCGCGTCCGACGCGCGCCGAGGCGAGCGACGTCGCCAACGCGATCCTCGACGGCACCGACGCGGTCATGCTGTCGGCCGAGACCGCGGCGGGACAATATCCGCGGTTGGCCGTCGAAGCGATGACCCGCATCATCACGGAGATCGAGACTCGCGCGCGTCCCCGCGGTCAGCGCGACGAACGCCGAAAAGACGAGACGGCGGTGTCCACCGAGTTTGCGATCGCCGCGGCGAGCGCGGCCGCGGTCACGATGCTCGATGCGCCTGTGCTGATCGTATTCACGAAGAGCGGCTTCAGCGCGCGCGTCGTCGCCGCCCACCGGCCGAGGGTGCCGATTCTGGTGCTGACCGACGTACCGCGCACGTTTCGCCAGCTCGCGCTCGTGTGGGGCGTGATCCCGGAGCTCGTGAAGCACTGCAACACGTACGACGAGATGGTGCAGCTCGCTCTCGAAGCCGTGCAACGCCGCGGGCTCGCCCGCGATGGCGATCGCGTCGTGGTCACGGCGGGCGTGCCGTTCGACGTTCCCGGCACGACGAACCTGCTCAAGGTCGAGACGGTGTAACGGGCGGGCGCCCGTCGCACCGTGACTCCGTGAAACTCACCTTCCTCGGCACCGGCACCAGTTTCGGCGTCCCCAAGATTGGGTGTCGCTGCGCGGTGTGTACGTCGCCGGATCCGCGCGACAAGCGAAATCGCGTCGGCGCGGTCGTGGAGAACTTTCACGGGACTCGGCTTCTCATCGACACGCCGCCGGAACTGCGCCTCCAGCTGATCGCCGCGGCAATCGACCGCGTCGACGCGGTTGCCTACACGCATAGCCACGCCGATCACACGCACGGCATCGACGACTTGCGGGCGATCACGGTGAATCGTGAGGCGCCGCTTCCGATTTATGGGCCGAAGGAGACGCTGGACGAGCTGGAGTCGAAGTTCCGCTACATCTTCGACGATCAAATCCGGCCTTTGCCCGGGACGTCGAAGCCCGAAGGAAAGGCGCATCCGGTCGCCGCAGGCGTTCCGTTCATGGTCGGCGACATGGAAGTGCTGCCGGTCGGGGTGCCTCACGGAGCTGTCACGGTCTTTGCATATCGAATCGGGCCGTTGGCGTACGTCACGGATGCCAAGTCGCTTCCACCCGACGCGCTCCGCTTGCTGGCCGGCGCGAAGGTGCTCGTGATCAACGCCCTCTTTCGAACGGAACATCCTACGCACCTGAGTCTCCCCGAGGCGGTGAGCGCCGCGCGTCAAGTCGGAGCGGAGCGCACCTATCTCACGCACCTCACGCACGACAATTTCCACGCGGACCTCGAGGCAGAGCTGCCGCACGGCATTACGCCGGCGTTCGACGGTCTGGTGGTTCGCGTCGACTGACGTGCGTAACGCGCGCCGCACTTCACACCACGCTCATGACGCTCGATCTCGATTTCTCGAACATGATGGGGGATGTCGTCGGCGGTGGGATCACGACGGCCGATTGGACGTCCGCCCCCAACGCGTTCAGAGCAGCGCACGACACGTTCGGCAAGCGAAGAGCCGCGGGTGAGCTCGGTTTTCTTGCCCTCCCCGACGACACGGAGCTTCACAAGCAGTCCAGTGATTTCGCCGCCAGCGCGAAGGGCAAGTATGATGACGTCGTCGTGCTTGGCATCGGCGGCTCGGCATTGGGCCCCATCGCGCTGCGCACCGCGCTGCTCGCGCCCGACTGGAACGCGCTGACCGACGCGGAACGCGCCGGAAATCCGCGCCTTCATGTGCTCGACAACGTCGACCCGTACACCATCGCCGCGCTGCTCGATCGCCTCTCGCTCGAACGGTCGCTGTTCGTCGTGATCTCCAAGTCGGGTGGCACGGCCGAGACGATGGCGCAGTATCTCGTCGTGCGCGATCGGTTGAACAAGGGAACGAAGGACGCGAAAGCGCATCTCGTGTTCGTCACCGATCCCAAGAACGGCGCGCTGCGAGAGATCGCGAACTCCGAGGGGATTCCCGCGGTCGATATTCCGCCGGCCGTCGGCGGGCGCTACAGCGTGCTCACGCCGGTCGGGATTCTTCCGGCGGCTTTGACGGGGATGGACACCGCCCAGCTTCTCGCGGGAGCGCACGACATCGCCGCGGGCTGCACGGGAAAAGACCTGTCGAAGAATCCGGCGGCGCTCTTCGCGACGCTCCAATACCTCGCGGACTCGACCGCCGGCCGGCACATCCACGTGCTGATGCCGTATTCCGACCCGCTGCGCAATCTCGCCGACTGGTTCGTGCAGCTTTGGGCAGAGAGTCTCGGTAAGCATCGGCAACCCGGCGACCATGGAGTCGGTCCGACGCCGCTTGCCGCGTTGGGCGCGACCGACCAGCACAGCAAGGTGCAGCTCTTCATGGAAGGGCCACTCGACAAAACGGTCACGTTCATCGCCGTTCGTGAATCACCGTCGGACGTGACCATTCCTTCGCTACATTCAGATGTGAAGGAGCTCGGCTACCTCGGCGGGCACCGACTGGGCGAGCTGTTGTCGATCGAACAGCGAGCGACTGCCGGCGCGCTCGCGAGGCGCGGTCGGCTGAGTATGACGATCCATATCGATCGTGTGGACGCGTGGCATTTGGGCGCGCTGTTCATGCTGCTGGAGATCGCAACGATATACGCGGGCGCGCTCTACGGAGTGAATCCGCTCGACCAGCCGGGCGTGGAGCTCGGCAAGCAGTTCACCTACGCGCAACTCGGCCGCGTCGACGCGGAACAGGCGCGGAAGGAATGGAATCTGTTGCCGAAGCCGGATGCGAGGTATGCCTGGAAGGCGGAGGGCCGATAGGCCGGTGGACCGGTGGACCGATGGACCGGAACGATCGAGACGACGGACGAATCTCATGAACTCAATCGAATCGCTCAACGAATTGTTCGGCGCTGACGTCAAGGTCCGCGACGGCCGCGTGACGGTGAAGAACGCTGATGCCGTCGCGACGGCGGCGATGGACACGCTGGTGAGGGCGGCGGTCTTCGAGTCCGGGCCGGAGAAGGAGCATGCGCGCTGGCTGATCTGGGAAATCGCGCAGGCAGTCGGAGTGATACCGTCATCGATTCACGAGTTGTACAAGGCCCGCGGGCGCGGTGCGTGTCACGGGTTCACCGTGCCCGCGATCAACGTGCGCGGGATGGCGTACAACACGGCGCGATCGATCTTCCGGACGGCGCTCGCCAAGAAGGCCGGCGCGTTCATTCTCGAAATCGCGCGTTCGGAGATCGCCTACACGGACCAGCGGCCCGGCGAGTACGTCGCCGTCGTGCTGGCCGCGGCGATTCGAGAAGGGTTTCGCGGTCCGGTATTCATCCAGGGCGACCACTTCCAGGTGAACGCCAAGAAGTACGCCGCCGATCCGAAGCCCGAAGTCGACGCCGTCAAAGCGCTGGCCCGCGAAGCCATCGCCGCCGGCTTCTTCAACATCGACATCGATACGTCCACCCTCGTCGACATCTCCAAGTCGACGCTCGACGAGCAGCAGCGGCTGAATTGTGAGGTCGGCGCCGACATCTTCAAGACGGTGCGCGAGCTGGAGCCCGACGGGATCACGATTTCCATCGGCGGCGAGATCGGCGAAATCGGCACGCAAAACAGCACGGCCGAAGAACTGCGCGCCTACGTGGACGGACTGATTCGTCGTCTGCCGAAGGGCGAGGTCGGCCTGTCGAAGATCAGCGTGCAGTCCGGGACGTCGCACGGCGGCGTCGTGCTGCCCGACGGCTCGATCGCCGACGTGAAGCTCGATTTCGACACGCTCGAGCGGCTGTCGAAGGTCGCGCGCGACGAGTACGGGCTCGCCGGCGCGGTTCAACACGGAGCGTCCACGCTACCGGAAACCGCCTTCCACAATTTCCCGAAGTGCGAGACCGCCGAGATCCACCTGGCGACGAACTTCCAGAACATGTTGTTCGACCACATTCCGGATTCGCTGCGCGCCGAGATCTATAAGTGGCTCGACGAGAACGCCAAGGACGAGCGCAAGCCGAAGGATTCCGACGAACAGTTCTATTACAAGACTCGCAAAAAGGCGCTGGGCCCGTTCAAGCGAAAATTCTGGGACCTGCCCGAAGCGACGCGCGCCGCGCTCGACGCCGCGTACGACCAGAAGTTCGGTTTCCTGTTCGATCAGCTGGCCATCGGCGATACCGCACCGATGGTCGCGCGATTCGTGAAGCCCATCGCCATCCATCGCGACGATCCAACGCGTGCCGTGTCGGTGGCGGCAGCGCCGGACGACGCGGAGTTGAGCGACTGACGATTGGCGACGGCCGACGAGCTGTGGCTGGGGGTCTTCCAGCGGCTCTGTGACGCGACGGCGCACCAATTCAAGGGCGCGCTGAATGGCGTGGCCGTGAACTTGGAGGTCGTACGGTCGCGCAGTACGAAGGCGGACGCCGACACGTCTACGGTACGCCCGTTCGCCGAGGCGGCGGCGGCCGAGTTGGAATCGGTGATCCAATCGGCGGAGGCGATGCTCTCTCTGGCGAGGTCGCCGCGTGGCGGGGGAGCCACCGACATCGCGAAGATCACTCGCGACGTGGCCGTGCTGGCCTCGCGCGGCGCAGCCGCGAGCGAGGCCGGAACGCGCCTTACGGTCGACAAGGGGGTAGAACGGCTCGGGACGACGAGCGTGCCGGCATCGGCGGCCCGGCTCGCGATCGCGGCCGTCCTGATGGCCGCGGTCGAGGTCTCGGACGACGTCGTCTGCGCCGCCGTGGAGGGGCCCGGAGGCCCCGCGATGCGTATCTCTTACGCCGAGCGCGACGGTTCGAGATTTGCGCTGAGCGACGAGGTCGTTTCCGCGGCGCATAGTGCTGGCGTCCATCTCGACATCTTCGAAAGCGGCGCTACGATTACGTTCCCTACCTAAAGGGCGGAACGCCCCGGGGTATCCCGACAGCGCATGAAACACACGAACGCGAAGATTCTGATTGCGGACGACGAGCAGGCGATTACGTCAGGCCTGAGCGCCATTCTGACCGACGAGGGGTACACGGTCGACATCGCCCCGGACGGCCAGAAAGCGCTCGAGCGGCTGGCCAACGATCGCTACGGGGTGGCGCTCGCCGACTTGAAGATGCCCAAACTCGACGGTTTGGCGCTGCTTCGTGAGCTACAGCAACGCCGAATTGCCACGGAATGCATCATCATCACCGGGCAGGCCACCGTGGACTCGGCTGTCCAGGCGATGCAACAAGGCGCATACGACTACATCGAAAAGCCGCTCAACGCGGACAAGCTCAACCGACTCAAGGCGTTGATTCCCAAGGCCCTCGAGAAGTTCGAGGTCCAGGAAAAGAACCGCGAGCTCACGTCGCGGCTCGAGGGACTCACCCACTATGGCGAGCTCACCGGCCAGTCGGAGGTGATGCGGGGCGTCTACCAGGTCATCGACGCGGTCGCTCCGTCCACGGCGAGCGTGCTCATCCTCGGCGAGTCCGGCACCGGCAAGGAGCTGGTCGCCCGGGCACTGCACAGCAAGAGCGAGCGGGCCAGCGGGCCGTTCTTCGCGCTGAACTGCGCCGCGCTGCCGAAGGAGATTCTCGAAAACGAGTTGTTCGGCCACGAGAAGGGCGCGTTCACCGGCTCGGTAAACGAGAAACCCGGCGCGTTCGAAATGGCGAGCGGCGGCACGATTTTCCTCGACGAAGTCGCTGAGATGTCGCCGGACATTCAGGTCAAGCTGCTTCGCGCACTCGAGACGCGGCAGGTTCGCCGCCTCGGCGGAAAGAAAGAGATCTCCGTCGATATCCGCATTGTCGCGGCGACGAACAAGGATCTGCAGCAAGCGATCACCGACGGAGACATCCGCGAGGATCTCTACTACCGTCTCGCGGTCGTCGAGATCTCCCTGCCGCCGCTGCGCGAGCGGACGGAAGACATCCATCTCCTCGCCACCGAGTTTCTCGCGCGGTACGCCGAGCAGAACGGAAAGAAGATCGCCGACTTCGACGATGCGGCGTGGGGGTGGATCCTCGCGTACCACTGGCCGGGGAACGTGCGCGAGTTGAAGAACGCGGTCGAGCGCGCGGTGATCATGGCGCGCGGCGACGCGATCAGTCTGAGCGACGTGATGCCGCGACATCTGCGCGACTCGGGTGTGGCCCCGACCTCGGTGACGATCCCAGTCGGCGCGAGCGCCACGGAAGGGCGGCGGTTGCTCGCGCTGCAAACGTTCGCGTCCACGTCGGGCGACATGGACAAGACGTCCAAGCTCCTGGGGATCAGCGGGGACGACGTGCGACGAGACCTGATGTCGTTCCTGAGCGGCGAGATGCAGCCGCCTCCCACAGCGACGCTGACGACCGCGACGCCCGCCGCTCACGCCGCGGACGACACAACGACCAACGGCCGGGCGAAAGCCGACCTTCCACAAGAGCGCGTCTTGGCTTCGGTGAAGAAGCCGTTGGCGCGCAAACGCTAACCGAGAGGAGATCGCGATGTCACGCCGAGACTTCGAAGACAACGATCCGTACGTGGTGATCGAGCAGCGCTCGACGAGCGTGATGCCGTTCATCGTCGGGCTGGCGCTCGGCGCCGGCGTCGCGCTCCTGTTCGCGCCGAAATCCGGCGAGGAAACGCGTCGCGACCTCAAGCGACGCGCCATCCGCGCGCGCAAGCTCGCCGAGCGAAAGGCGCAGGAGCTGGGCGATACGGTCAACGAGACGTATCAGGACGCGCGCCGCCGCGTCGAAGACACGATCGACAGCGCGAAGGACGCGGTCGAGCTCAAGCGCCGGCAGGTTTCGCGCGCCGTCGAGGCGGGCCGCGCGGCCGCTCGCGACGCGGTCGACGCCGGTCGCGCTGCGGCGCACGACGCGCGTGAGGATCTGGAGAACCGGCTCGCCACGACGAAGGCCGCGTACACCGCGGGCGTGAAAGCGGCGAAGCGCGCGCACGACACGGGGGCCGACGAGCCGGTCGAGGGCTGATCGGATTGCCCGCTGATCGGCCAGCCCCACGTTCGCGCGTCCATTGTCCTCGAGCGTAAGCGCGGGAGAGACGGGGGGCGAAGGCGGGGCTCGTCGCTCTCCGATTGGTGAGTTTGTCTGGACCGCCCGCGACTACATAAAGCGGGTCTGGGACAACAGCGGTGAGGACAACGTGCTGTTCCTCGCCGGCGGGATCGCGTTCAACATTCTGCTCGCCGCGCTGCCGTTCCTGTTGCTCCTCGCGGCGGGCATCACGTTCATCCTGCCGATCGTGTACGCCGGGTCGATCGACTCGACCGACCAGATCGGCGTCTTCCTCGACCGCCTGCTCCCGGCGCATGTCGAGACCAATTCGCCGGTCCACAGGCTGATCAACGACCTGCTGAGCGCGCGCAGGTCGATCACGATCTACAGCGCCATCGGCTTCGTGTGGTTCTCCACGCGGCTGTTCGGATCGCTGCGCACTGTGCTGGCGAGCGTGTTCGACATCGAGACGGAGCGCGGCATCATCGCCGGCAAGGTGTTCGACGTGAAGATCACCATCGTGTCGACGCTCTTGTTCGTGGCGAGCGTCACGGTCACGACGTACGTCGGTCTCGCGTCGCACGCGCTCGTGTCGGTGGGGCTGCGCACCGACGTGTTGAGCGGCGTCGACTACTGGGTGGGCCGCGTCCTCGGCTTCGCGTTCCTCGCCCTGATGTTCTACGCGCTCTACAAGTTTCTGCCCATCCGCCGCGTCACGACGGCGTCGGCGTGGGTTGCCGCGGGGTTCACGAGCGTCTGCTTCGAGGGAGCGCGCATCCTCTTCGCGAACTACACGCGGAGCTTCAACCCCGGCGGCATGTACAGGGGGACGCTCACCGCGATCGTGTTCGTCGTCGTCTGGTGTTACTACGCGGCGCTCATCTTCATACTGGGGGGGGAGGTCGGACAAGTATACGAGTTGAGGAGAGTGCGGAGGTTGCAGCGTGAGGTTTTGACAGACTAAGGGCGCTGACGTCCTTGGAGCGCTGACGTCCTTGGAGCGCTGACGTCCTTGGAGCGCTGACGTCCTTGGAGCGCTGACGTCCTTGGAGCGCTGACGTCCTTGGAGCGCTAACGTCCTTGGAGCGCTGACGTCCTTAGAGCGCTGACGTCCAGAGGGCGCCGCAACGGACGGCGCCCTTAGGGCGTCGTAAGGACGTCAGCGTCGTAAGGACGTCAGCGTCGTAAGGACGTCAGCGCCGTTAAGACGTCGTCGTTCCCACGAACCCCGCCTCCCTCATGAACGAATTCGCGGGTTTCGCGCACCGACGCGATATTCCGTCGATGCCGATCGACCTGCGAAGCGACACGGTCACGAAGCCGACGCCGGGAATGCGCGCCGCGATGGCCGTGGCCGATGTCGGCGACGACGAGCGCGACGGCGATCCGACGACTCGCCGCCTCGAGGAGCGCGTCGCCAAGATGCTGGGCAAAGAGGATTCGCTCTTCTTTCCGAGCGGTGTGATGGCGAACCAGGCGGCCGTGTGGCTGCTCGCGCCGCGAGCCACCGAGGTGTTGGCCGACGTCGACGCGCACATCGTGCACAGCGAGATCGCCGGCGTCGCGGCATTGGCGGGGGCGCAGATTCTCGCCGTCGTGCCCGACGGGGCGGGACGGGTCATGTCGGCGGACGATTTGCGGCGTGCCTTTCGGCCGCGCTCGCGATACTATCCCGCGCCGGGACTGGTATGCGTCGAGAACACGCACAACGGCGCCGGCGGCGTGATCGTCCCGCTCGGCGACCTCTGTGAGATGTGCGCGATCGCGCGCGAGCACGGAATTCCCGTTCACCTCGACGGCGCACGGCTGTGGAACGCGAGCATCGCGAGCGGCGTGTCGCTCCCCGAGTTGGCCGCGCCGGCGGATACCGTGATGGTCGACCTGTCGAAGGGGCTGGGCGCGCCGATCGGCGCGATGCTCGCCGGGACGCGCGAGGCCATGGAGCGGGCCTGGACCGCGCGCAAGTTGTTCGGCGGCGCGATGCGTCAGTCCGGCATCCTCGCGGCGGCGGCGCTCTACGCGCTCGATCATCAGCTGGCGCGTCTCGCCGACGATCACGCCAACGCGCGCGACATGGCGGAGGCGCTCCAAGGCATTCCCGGCGTCGAGATCGTTTCGCCGGACACCAACATCGTGATGGTGGACCTGCTCGCGGGACAGTCGGTGGCCGACCTGGCCGCCTCGGCGAAGGAACACGGAGTGCTCGTTTCCGAATGGAGCTCGACTCGAATTCGGCTGGTGACGCACATCGACGTGAGCGCGGACGATTGCCGCCGCGCGGCGACCGTGCTGCGTTCGGCCCTCACGCGTGGACACTGAATGCTGACGCTGACGCTCGACGATTTCGTCCAAACCCGCGCGCGCATCGCGCCGCACATCAAGCACACGCCGCTCTTGACGTCGCAGCAGTTGAGCGACGTGACCGGCTTCGACGTTCGGCTCAAGGCCGAGCTCTTTCAACGCGTCGGCTCGTACAAGATTCGCGGGCCGCTCAACAAGTTCGCGTTGATGTCGGACGAGGACAAACGGCGCGGCGTGGTCTGCTCGTCGGCGGGCAACCACGCGCAGGGCGTGGCGCTCGCCGCGCGCATTCACGGGATTCGAGCGGTCGTCTGCATGGCAACGAACGCCACGCCGGCCAAGATCGCCGCAACAAAGGCATATGGCGCCGAGGTCGTGCTGCACGGCCAGATATGGGATGAAGCGAATGAGAAGGCCAAAGAACTTGTCCGCGACGAAGGGCTCACCTACGTGCACCCGTTCGACGACGCGCAGCTCATCGCGGGGCAGGGTACGCTCGGCCTCGAGATCGTACAGGATTGGCCGAACGTGGACGCCGTGGTCGTGCCGATCGGCGGCGGGGGATTGATCTCCGGCGTGTCGATGGCGGTGAAGGGACACAATCCGAAGATCCGCGTGATCGGCGTCGAGTCATCCGATGGTCCGGCGATGCAGCGCAGCGTCGAAGCGGGCAGGCTCGAGACGATCGACTGCAACACGATCATCGACGGCCTCCGCGTGCGACGCGTCGGCGAACTGAATCTCTCGGTCGTCCAGCGCTTCGTCGACGAGATCGTCACCCTCCCCGATCGCGAGATCTTCGAGGCGATGATCTGGGTGATGGAGCGGTGCAAGCTCGTCGTCGAGGGCGCGGCGGCGGCGCCGGTCGGCGCGCTGCTGCACGGGCTCGTGAAGCTGCCAAAGGGATCGCGCGTGGTCGCCGTACTATCGGGCGGCAACGTCAATCTCGATCAGCTTCGCGGGTTGAACTGGAACTAGTTCGCCGACGAATTCCGCGGCGGCGACGCGTCAGCGCGCGCGCTTGGACCGCTGCGCTTTTTCCGGAGGCGCTTCGACGCCGTCGAGCAGGGGGATGACCTTCTTCGGCGCGCGGCGTCGCCAGGCGTCGCGCAGAAGCTCCTCGATCTCCTCCCACGGCGGATTCTGGTCGAGCCACGCGCCGACCCATCCGTACGCGCCGACGTACGCCGGCTTGAAGTACTTGTCGGGGCGAGAGCGAATGACGAGGTCTTGTTCGACGCTCACGGAGTAAATCCAAACGGCGGGGCGCCCACCGCTGTGGTGCGACGACGGCGAGGCGTACATCGCGAACAGCTTTCCGACGCGGAACGTGGGGGCGCCCCACGCTTCGACCTCGGTGCTCTGCGGGAGTCCGAGACAGATCGAGCGGAGACGCGACAGGGGATCCTTCGCGGCGGGTTTCGGCTTGGATCGCCGTTTGGTCATTTTCGACGGCCGCTTGGCCGTCGCTCGCGAGCGTGAGACGCTTTTCGGCATTTGTTCGGTAACATGACAGGAGCTCATTCGCGGCGCAAGGCACCGCCATGAAGCGACGCGAACGGCGAGAAATCGGACGCCCGAACATCTGAAGTCGGACCGCAGACTTCTCGTCGGACTCCACGCTGCCTAAATTTCTCCTTGCCTCAGGTCCCGGAGGGCGTCAGCCTTCAAACTCCGTCAGGACCCCGAAGGTAGCAGCGGTAAGAGGTGTCTGATGTTGCTTCGTCAGACCTGGGGTATCGCGCGGGGAACACGCTCGAGGTGAGCGATGTCCCCGCGCTTTGCTTTTCGGTACATTGTCCAACCCGCTCTCGTTCTTCGCGTCTCGCGGCTGTACTCCGCACACCGCCCTCCGCACTCGGCCATTGTCACTCGCGCTCGCCAGGAAGTACCGCCCAAAAAAGTTCGCCGACGTCGCCGTGCAGTCGCACGTGTCGTCGACGCTCAAGGGCGCGATCGCGCGTGGCCGCGTGGCGCACGGCTATCTGCTCTGCGGGCCGCGCGGTGTCGGCAAGACGACGCTCGCCCGAGTGCTGGCGATGGCGCTCAACTGCGAGAGGCGGGCTGATCCGTCGCTCGACGGCGAGCCGTGCGGTGAATGCACGTCGTGCACGCGCATCTGGAGCGGCGCGGCGAGTCTCGACGTCGTCGAGATCGACGCGGCGTCCAACCGCGGCGTCGACGACGCACGCGATCTGCGCGAGCGCGCCATGTACGCCCCGTCCGGTGTCGACCACCACAAGGTCTACATCGTCGACGAAGCCCACATGCTCACGAAGGATGCGTGGAACGCCCTCCTCAAGATTCTCGAGGAGCCGCCGCCGCGTGTCGTCTTCGTCTTCGCGACGACCGAGCCGCAAAAGATCGCCCAGTCGGCCGCGCCGGTCTTGAGCCGTCTGCAGCGATTCGACTTCAAGCGCATCGGTGCCGCGGAGATTCGCGACCGGCTCTCGCACGTGCTAGCCGAAGAGAAAATTTCATCCGAACCCGAAGCCCTCGCGTCGATCGCGCGCGCGGCCGACGGGTCGATGCGCGATGCGCTGAGTCTCACCGACCAGGTGCTTTCGATGGGCGACGGCCGCGTCACGGCCGATCGCGTCCGCGACGCGCTCGGTCTGGTCGCCGAAGACGAATTCGTCGCGCTCATCGACATCATCGCCGATCGGCGCGCGGCCGACGTGTTTCCCGCGGTGTCGCGACTCGCCGATGCGGGCATCGACTTCGGCGGTTTCCTCAACGGGCTCGCCGAGACGCTTCGGTCGCTGCTCACCGTCGCCCTCGGCGGTGCGGCGACGGAAGTGTCCGAGCGCGGGCGCGAAGCGCTCGAGGCTCGGCGCGACCGCATCGCCACGTCCGACTTGCTGCGCATGCTCCAGCTCATCACCGAGATCGAGCCGCGCTTCAAGAAGAGCGGCCAACAACAATTGCTCGTCGAGACGCTGCTCGTCCGGTTCGCCCTGATGGATCGCGCGGTCGACATTGAAGGATTGATCCGGTCGATCGGCAGCGGCGCCGGCGACGGCGGTTCAGGTGGCTCGAGCTCCGGCGGTTCATCCATGCGGCCGCAGTCGACTCCGTCGCCGACTTCGCGCCGTGACGCACGCGTTGACGCAGCGGCCGCGCCGACGCCGAGTGCCGCTCCCACGCCGCGGCCGGTCACACCGTCGCCGTCTCCGCGCCCCAGCGCTCGCGCCGACGGACCAGCCGTTCGAGCCGAACTCGCGGACGCGGCGCCCGTTGCGCTCCGTGGGGAGTGGATGGAGATGGTCGCGGTGGCCGGACCCGACGGGAAAATGGCGGGCGTCGTACCGCTCGAGATGAGTAAGCTCACGTCGCACTGGGATTCGGTCGTGCATCGCCTGCGCGCGTCGAAGCCGATGCTCGCGACCGCGCTCTCGCATGCGCTGCCCGCCGCGGTCACGGCGAACGGTGTCGTCACGATCGAGCTCGACGAGCCGAACGACATCTACGCGCACGCCATCAACACCGCGCGCGGCGAGATCGTTGCCGCATTGCGCGAGAGGTTCGTCGGCGTCGACCGTGTCGAATTGCGGCGGGATGAACAGGCCGTCGCCGCGCCGCCCAAGCGGCTGACGGACGAGATGGTGCGTGCCGAGCGCGTGGCTGCTCTCAGGAAGCGCGACCCGGTGCTCGACGCCGCGATCGAGGCGCTGGACCTCGACGTGGCTGATTGACGTGCTGGGTTCTAACTTTTCAGGTGGACAGGTGGACCGGTAGACGGGTGGACAGCAAAGTCCAACCGCACCGCGGTTCACCCGTCCACCCATCCACCCGTCCACCCGCTTTCCATGCCTGATTTCATGAAAATCCTGCAGCAAGCGCAGGAAGTGCAGGGCCGCTTTCAGAAGATCCAGGACGAGCTGCAGCAGCAGCGTGTCTCCGGTTCCGCGGGCGGCGGCATGGTGACCGCGGAAGTCACCGGGACCGGACAAATCACCAAGATCAAGCTGGACGCGAGCGTCGTGAATCCGTCGGACATCGAGATGCTCGAGGATCTCGTCGTCGTCGCGGTGGCCGACGCGCAGCAGAAGGCGCAGGCGGCCGCGCAGGAGCAGATGGGCAAAATCACGGGCGGTCTTCAGCTGCCGTTCAAGCTCCCGTTCTGAGCGGCGAACCCGCCAGCCTCGAGTAGGGCGACCCAAGACGTGTCGGCGATCGACGATCTCGCGACGGAACTCGCGCGCCTCCCCGGAATCGGTCGCAAGACGGCGCTCCGTCTCACGTACTACCTGCTCCGACAATCGCCGGAGCAGAGCAAACGTCTGGCGAACGCGCTCGTCACGCTCGGCGAACGCGTGCGAACCTGCGCGCGCTGCTTCAACCTCACGGAAGACGACGTCTGTTCGATCTGCCGCGACCCGCGGCGTGATCCGTCGTTGATCTGCGTCGTGGAGCAGGCGTCGGACATTGGCGCGATCGAGCGGGCCGGCGAGTTCAAAGGCCTCTACCATGTCCTCGGCGGACGGCTCGCTCCGCTCGACGGCGTGGGTCCCGCGGACCTGACTGTGGACGCGTTACTGAGTCGGGTGAATCCCGCGGACGAAACCGGGAACGCCGTGCGCGAGATCATCCTCGCGACGAATCCGAGTTTGGAGGGGGAGGCGACCGCCTTGTACGTCCAAACACAGCTCGCGCCAACGGGAGTCGCGGTGTCGCGCATCGCGCGCGGGCTGCCAGTGGGAGGAGATCTGGAGTACGCCGACGGAGTGACCATCGCGCAGGCGATCAGCGCGCGGAGGGCGATGTGAACGGCAGATGGGCCGGTGGACCGGTGGACCGGTGGGCCGGGACGGCGAGAAAGCGCCGAAGCCGCGCAAATGGAACAGGATGGGCCGTGACGGGGGGCTTCCTCGTCGGTCTAATACTCGGGGCGGCCGCGTGGAATTCGCAGATTCAGCGGTCGCGGCGTGACTTGTTCAGCAGGAAGCCCGTCAGGCGCCTGGCGGCGCTTGGATACCTCGGTCGCAAACCGGGGCCCGAGACCGTTCACCTGTTGCATGATTACGTGGCGTGGGAACGCCGTCCGTTGCTTCGGCGAACGGGTGAACGGCTCCTCCGTCGCTTGGATTCCCACCTCGAATAGGACTTCCCTCGAAATGGCCCCTTCCGTGAGCGCCAGTTGGTCGTTCACCGAAGATGATTTTGGCGCGATCACGAAGGCCCTCGACCGGTTTCTCGTTGACTGCAACGCGCGGTGCGCGCTGCTCGTCGACCGGACGGGCCAACTGATCGCGACGGTTGGCGAGCGCCCGACGTTCGATCCGACCGCGTTCGCGACCCTCACCGCCGCCGATTTCAGCGCTAACGATCAACTCGCGAAGCTGATCGGCGAGAACGACTTCAACTCGCTGTTCCATCAAGGCGAGAAGGAGTCGATGTATCTCGCCGACATCGCCCGCCGCGTCATCCTCGTCGTGCTGTTCGACAATCGAACCACGCTCGGCTTGGTGCGGCTCAAGCTTCGCCAAACCGTCGGAGAGCTTTCACAGTTGTTCGAAACCGTATTCACGCGGAGCGCGCAAGCGGCCGGACCCAGCATCCTGGCCGGCGCCGACGACGAAATCGACAAGCTGTTTCAATAGCGGAACGCAGCCATGTCGATGATCAACTACGCGTCACGCGAGATCAACTGCAAGATCGTCTACTACGGTCCCGGGTTGGGCGGAAAGACGACGAACCTCGAGCACGTCTACGGCCAGGTCGAGCCGGACACTCGGGGCAAGCTCATCTCGCTCGCCACCGAGACCGAGCGCACGCTCTTCTTCGATTTTCTTCCCGTGGACCTGGGCACGATCCGCGGGTTCAAGACGCGGTTCCACCTCTATACGGTGCCCGGCCAGGTCTACTACAACGCGAGCCGGAAGCTGATCCTCAAGGGCGTCGACGGCATCGTCTTCGTCGGCGACTCGCAGATTGAGCGCATGGAGGCGAATCAGGAGGCCATGCAGAACCTGTACGACAACATGGCCGAGTACGGGTACGACCTGACGTCGATGCCATTCGTGATTCAGTACAACAAGCGCGATCTGCCGAACGCCTCCTCGATCCGCGAGCTCCAGTCGGCGCTCAACCCGGGCTGGGAGGTCACCGATCCGGCGCGAAGGCGCGTGATGAACGATGCCGCGCACCCGGGCGAGCGCCTGGTCGAGCAGCTGGGGACCGGCGAATGGATCGAGCGCGCCCCCTACATCGAAGCGGTGGCGGTGAACGGCGACGGGGTCTTCGACACGCTCAAGATCGTCAGCAAGCTGGTGCTGAAGTCGCTCGCCTGAGCGTGCGTGGACGGGTGGACGGGGAGACAGGTGGACGTAGGTCTTGGAACAGGCGTTGGAGGGCGGGAGATTCTAGGTAAGCCCGCGCGATCCAGAGCGCCGTCACCCTGTGTAGTTTCCCCGTCGACATGAATCTGCCGAACGCCCTCACGGTTGGCCGCATCGTCGCGACGCCGCTCATTGCGACGCTGCCGCTGGCAAACTCTTGGGGGCTTCGTCTCACGGCGTTCGTTCTCTTCGTCATCGCGGCCGTCACCGACTACATCGACGGATATCTCGCGCGTTCGCGCAAAGAGGAAACCGACCTCGGCCGACTTCTCGATCCGCTCGCCGACAAGCTGCTCCTCGTCGCGACGCTGATCCCGATGTACTTGCTCGCGCCGCATCTCCCGTTCGTTACGCCGCTCGGCTTGATGGGCCTCCCGTTGTGGGTCGTGTTGGTCGTGCTTGGGCGAGAGCTGTTCATGACGCTCTTTCGGCAAGCGGCGGCGCGGCGCGGCGTGGTGATCGCCGCGATCGGCCCGGCGAAGTGGAAGACGGCGATTCAGCTGTTCTGGCAAGGATGCGCCTACTGTTGGTTCTTCGCCGTGGCGCTCAAAGAAGCACAGTCGTGGCGCGGCGAATTGTGGGAAGCGTTCGCCATGTTCAACGGCACCGTCGGATGGCTCGCGATGATCGTCGCCGTGGCGCTCACGATCTTTTCGCTCGCGATCTACTTGCGCAGCTTCGGGAGCATTTTTTCCACCGTCCCTCAAAAATGACCTCGCAGGAACTGCAGCGCGGCACCGCGGTGGAGATCGTCACGATCGGCGACGAGCTCCTGCTCGGCTTCACCGTCGACTCGAACGCCGCGCATCTGGCGCGCGCGCTTGCGTCGCTCGGTATGCACGTCGTGCGGCGCGCGACCGTCGGCGACACCGCGACGGCGATTCAGCGCGCGGTCGCCGAAGCCCTCGAGCGCAGCGGCGCCGTCATCACGACCGGCGGGCTGGGTCCGACGTCGGACGACCTCACCAAGCAATCGATCGCCGAGCTGTTCGGCCGACGAATGGAGCTCGACGAGGAGCATTTCCGATGGATGGAAGAGCGCTGGCTCAAGCGCTTCAACCGCCCGCTTCCCGCCGCCAACAAGCAGCAGGCGATGATGCCCGTCGGGGCGACGAAGCTGCAGAACAACCACGGCTCCGCGCCGGGCGTCTGGCTCGAGGACGAAAGAGGCCGCTGGGTCGCGATGCTTCCGGGCGTTCCGCGCGAGATGCGCGGCATGCTCGCCGACTCGCTCCTTCCGCGGCTCGCATCGCGCGTCGCGACGGGGACGGTGGTCCGCTCGCGCACGTTGCGAACGACGGGAATCTCCGAGTCACTCCTCGCCGACAAGATCGGCTCGATGGACGGCGGTCCGCTCGGCGTTGAGTTGGCGTATTTGCCGTCGATCACCGGCGTCGACCTCCGGCTCACCGTGCGCGACGCGCCGGAGCGCGACGCCATGGGCACCATCGCGCGCGCGGCATCGCGTCTGCGCGATCGCGCGGGCCAGTGGATCTACGGGGAGGACGACGCCGACTTGGCGGCCGTCGTGCTCGAGATGTGCCGGTCGCGCGGGCTGACGATCGGCGTCGCCGAAAGCTGCACGGGCGGCCTACTCGGCGCTCGACTCACCGCGATTCCCGGCTCGAGCGACGCAGTGTTGGGCGGCGTCATCGCGTACCACAACGACGTGAAGCGCGAGACGCTCGGTGTGAGCGACGCAACGCTCGCCGCGCATGGCGCGGTCAGTGACGAAGTCGTTCGAGAAATGGCCGCCGGCGCGCGTCGCGTCACCGGCGCGAACGTCGGCCTGGCGATCACCGGAATCGCCGGGCCCTCCGGGGGCACTCCGGAGAAACCCGTGGGCACGGTGTGGCTGGCCGTCGACATCGACGGAGATGTGACGACGCAGCTTCACCATCTGTGGGGAGACCGCGCGGAGATTCGCGAGCGCGCTGCTCAGTACACGCTGGATCAGTTGCGTGTGCGTTTGCTCGCGAATCAATCAGCGCCGGCGGTGCGGGGTGCCAGTGTAAGCGTCGCGCGATAGTCTATCGACGACGATCGGACCTACACACCCTGCAACGCCGTGGCGACCGGTCCACGACAGAGCGCGGTCGCGTTCTCGAGATAGTCGAAGTGCTTGACGCTCACGTCGTGGGCGAACGGCGCCGATTTGAGAGCGGCGACGATTGGGCCGTTGAGGTACGCGTCCGCCGACTCGCGGCTCTCGAAACAGTAGATTCCGCCCGCTTCGTGAGTCTCCGCGTTCGCGATCCAGATCTTCCATCGCAGGCCGGAGACGCCGGAGATCGCGTGTGAAGCAGCCTCGGTCGCATGCTCGTATTCCTCGACCGGAACCGACAGCGTGAAGTTGATCTGCAGCAGATGGTCGGCCATGACGGGCTCCGAATTGAAGTGGATTACCTGAGGCTTTACCGTACGACCCTTCGGAGGGGGCTGCCAGAGGCGTGCTGTCGATCCGGCAGTGATACAGGGTATGGCCGTTGCACCCCGCCACCGGTACCGCGAACATTCAGGAACGATGAAGCATCCGAAAAAGCCAGAGGCCGAGTCCTCACGCGCGGCCGACGGGGCCGGCCGCCAAGCCGACGGGGACGCGGCCAGTCCGACCGACGAAATCCGCGAGCTTCCGGCGGAGGCGTTCGCGCCCGAGGCTGATCCCGGCGACTCCGACGTCGCCCAGGCCGACCCGGTCGTGGGTGGCGGAAATGCCCAGAGAGAGCTGACTGCCGAACGCGACAAATACCTTCGGCTCGCCGCCGAATACGACAACTATCGCAAGCGAACCGCGCGGGAGCGGGGGGAGTTGACGAGCCGGGCTCAGGCCGATCTCGCCAAGCACTTACTCGACGCGCTCGACGACCTTGGGCGGTTCGCGCACGTCGATCCCGCTACGGTCGATCCCTCGACCCTCGTACAGGGCGTAGAGATGGTCGAGCGGAAGTTCTTGAAGTCGCTTGGCGCGGCGGGTCTTCAGCTGATCAACCCAATCGACCAAACTTTCGACCCCGCCCTCCATGAGGCGGTAGTCACGGAACCGGCCCTATCGCCCGAGGACGACCACGTCGTTTCGCGCGTCTTCCAGGTGGGCTACTTGTTCAACGGCCAGCTTTTACGCCCGGCGCGCGTGGTCGTGAAGCAGTGGAACGGCTGAGCACGTACTGATCGATATGGCTCAGACGAAGGACTACTACTCGGTCCTTGGCGTGCCCGCTTCCGCTTCGCAGGACGAGGTCAAGAAGCAGTACCGGAAGCTCGCCGCCAAGCACCATCCCGACAAAAACCCCAACGACCCAAAGGCCGCCGAGCGCTTTAAGGAAATCTCGGAAGCCTACCAGGTGTTGGGCGACGCCGAGAAGCGCAAACAGTACGACACGATGCGCTCACTCGGCGCATTCGGCGGCTTCGGGGGCGGCGGAGGGCAGCGACGGCCTGGGCAGCAGCCCGGGGGGGCTGGCGCGCAGAATCCGTTCGCCAGCGGGTCATTCCGGTTCGAGGACTTCAACGACGTCGGGTTGGGCGGCATCGGAGACCTCTTCAGCTCGATGTTCGGCGGCGGAGGGGCCGCTCGCGGATCGCGGCCGCGGGGACCGGAGCGGGGACAGGACATCGAGTCGCAACTCAACATTCCGTTTCGCGTCGCGGCCCTCGGCGGCAAAGTGCCGATCGAGCTCGAGGTGAACGAGGAGTGTCCGACCTGCCACGGCACCGGTGCCGCGCCCGGCGCGAAGATTCAGACGTGTCCTGAGTGCTCGGGCCGCGGAACGATCTCGTTCGGCCAGGGCGGGTTCGCGGTGCAGCGTCCTTGCCCGATGTGTCTCGGGAAGGGAACCGTTCCCAGCGAGCGATGTCCGACGTGCAACGGCGTCGGCGAGGTTCGTACGCGAAAGAAGGTGATGATCACCGTTGCGCCGGGCGTCGACACGGGAACGAAGATTCGTCTCAAGGGACAGGGCGGGCGCGGCACGCGAAACGGCCCCGCCGGCGATCTGCTAATCACGTTCCAAGTCGAACCGGACCGCTTTTTCCGGCGCGAAGGCCTCGACGTCGTCGCGCCAGTGCCGATCAACATCGCGCAAGCGACGCTGGGCTCGAAGATCAGCGTGCGGACGCTCGACGGCAAAAAAGTCGCGATCAAAATCCCACCCGGCACTCCCGCGGGAAAACGCTTTCGCGTGCGAGGTCAGGGCATCACGAAGGACGACCACAAGGGCGACCTGATCATCGAGGTGCAGGTGAGCGTGCCAGAAAAGCTCACCGAAGAGCAGGAGAAGGCGATGCGGGACTTCGCCGATGCGGGGGGATTGAAGTACTAGGTGGACAGGTGGACAGGTGGACAGCGAACCACCGAGATCTGAGAACTGAGGTAGTTTCCCGTCCACCCGTCCACCCGTCCACCCCTTTTTACGCCGCTAAAACCGGCAACGCCCCCCGCCCCCGCATTCCACGCTCGATCAAGCCACCGCCGAGCACACGCGCGCCGTCGTACAGGACGAGCGATTGGCCCGGCGTGATCGCGGCGACCGGTTCGTCGAGCGCCAGTTCGACTTCGTCGCTGTCTACGCGCACGATCTCGGCGCGGGCGGGCGCCGCGCGGTGGCGCACCTGAACTTCGACTCGGGCGCCGACATCGGGCGCGTCGACGAGCCAATTCATGCCGCGCGCGATCACGCCGCGTCCGAGCAACTCCTCGCGCGGGCCGATCACGACCGCGCGGTCTTCCGGACGAATTTCCACGACGAACATCGGCACGCGGAATCCGCCCGGCAGGCCACGGCGCTGCCCGATCGTGAACCGTGCGAAGCCGTCGTGCGTGCCGGCGATCTCTCCGTTGGAGAGCACGAACGGTCCGCGCGCGAGCGACGGCGCGTCGTCGCCGAGTCGCTGGCGAATGATCTTCGTGTGGTCGCCGTCGGGGACGAAGCAGATGTCCTGACTCTCGGTCTTCTCCGCCACCACCTCGAGGCCGAGGCGGTGCGCGACGGCGCGTGTCTCCGGCTTCGTCTGCGAGCCCACGGGCAGGATCATCCGCGATAGCACGGAGCGGTTGATTCCCCAGAGGAAGTACGACTGGTCCTTCGACGGATCGACGCCGCGATGCAACACGCCATCGACGACGCGAGCGTAGTGTCCGGTGGCCACCCAGCGCGCGTCGATTCCGTCGGCCTTGGCGACGAGGTCGCGGAACTTCGTGAACGTGTTGCAGCGGACGCACGGAATCGGAGTGCGTCCGCGCGAATACTCGCCGACGAAATCGTCGACGACGTCGCGGCCGAACGCGCTCTCGAGGTTCAGCACGTAGTGCGGAATGCCGAGCGTGTGGCAGACGCGGCGCGCATCGTTCACCGAATCGAGCGAACAGCAGGGGCGGTCCGGCAGGTCGCCGTCGTGGCAAAAGAGCTTCATCGTCGCGCCCACGACGTCGTAGCCCTGTTCAACGAGAAGCGCGGCGGCGACCGAAGAGTCGACTCCGCCGGACATGGCGACGAGAACGCGCCCTCGAGCGGGTGGACGGGTGGACGAGTGGACGGGTGGACCGGAACTGCTGACTACGTTCATCGATCCATCAGTCCGCGGCGGCGGCGGACATGCCGCGCACCTTGTTGACGACGGCCGGGAAGACTTCGGCCACGCGATCGATCGCGGCGTCGGTCGTAAGCGAGCCGACGCTCATGCGAATCGCCGCGTTGCCGAGCTCCGGCGGGACGCCGATGGCCTCGAGGACGTGCGACGCGTTGACGCTTCCGCTCTGACACGCCGAACCGGCCGAACAGGCGATGCCCCGAAGGTCGAGCGCCATGAGCATCGATTCGCTGTCGGTGCCGGGCACGGAGACGTTCAGGATGTGCGGCGCGCGCTTTGGGGCGCCGCGGCCGTGGATCACGACATCGGGAATCCGCGCGACGAGCGCCTGCTCGAGGCGGTCGCGGAACGCCGAGAGTCGCGTACAGTCTTCCTCACGCTCTGCAACGGCCAGCTCCGCGGCGCGAGCCAGACCGACGATCGCGGCGACGTTCTCCGTGCCGGCGCGACGGCCGCGGTCCTGCGTGCCACCGTGCAACAGCGGCTCAATCCCGATGCCTCGGCGGATGAACATCGCGCCGATTCCCTTGGGCGCGCCGATCTTGTGGCCGGACACCGAGAGGAGGTCGAACGGAGTCGCTGCGGCGTCGATCGTGATCTTGCCGAACGCCTGTACGGCGTCGGTGTGGAAGATCGCGCCGACGCTCTTCGCGTGGGCGGCCAGCTCGGCGACCGGCTGAACCGTGCCGATCTCGTTGTTCACCCACATGACGCTGGCGATCGTCGTATCGTCGCGGACGACCGAAGTGAACGATGCGGCGTCGACGACGCCTGTCGAAAGCACCGCGCACTGACGCTCTGCGGCTCCCTCGTGCCCCGCCTGATGAACCGCGCCGAGCACGGCCTTGTGCTCGATCGGCGAGGTAACGACGGCGTTCCGGCTGCTTCCGTGGAGCGCGCGCCAGGTGCCCAGAATCGCGAAATTGTCCGCCTCGGTACCGCCCGACGTGAAGCAGATTTCGTCGGGCTGCGCGCCAAGACAGTGGGCGACGCGCTCGCGCGCCTCGTCCAGCGCCGTGCGAGCGTCGCGCCCCCAACGATGGATGCTCGACGGGTTCCCGAAGCGCGGCCCGTAGAACGGCAGCATGGCCTCGAGCACCTCGGCGCGGACCGGGGTCGTGGCGGCGTGGTCGAGGTAGATAGGCTCCGGCATGGCAACAATATAGGCTCTTTACGTCTTTCGATCAGGGCTGCCGAAGAACCGCGAGCGGACCTCCCAGAGGCGGGGGAAAAAGCGCTGGTCGATCGTCCGCATTAGATAGCGGGAACCGAGCGTTCCGCCGGTGCCGCCGGTATTCGGGCCGAGCACCCGTTCCACGAGCTGGACGTGCTTGAAGCGCCACTGGGCGAACTGTTGCTCGTATTCGAGCAAGGCCTCGGCCACGAAAAAGAGCATCTTCGGGCCCGGCCCAAGGTAGAGGTCCTCCAACGTCGTGTTGCTTGCCTCGACCAGCCGCAGAAAGAGATCCTGAAGCGTCGGCCGGTCGAGCGCTCGGCGGACGAGATCGGGGATCGAGCCGTGTTCCTCGAGCACTTGCATGAAGTGCGCGTCACGAAGCCCGGACGCCGCTTCGATCGCCCGGAACTGCACGCTCTGTTGTCCGCTCGACGTGCCCAGGAATTTCCGGAACTGGGCGAAGTGCTGCGGCGGGAGCGTCTCGAGCGAAGAGAGCTGCGCCGACACGATTCGCATGAGACCGTTCAGCCGCTGCACGTGCCAAAGCGTCTGTCCGGCGTCGTGCTTGACGAGCGAGTCCACGAGCCCGTCGATGTCGTGCAGGATCGCCTTGAACCACAGCTCGCTCGCCTGATGCACGACGATGAACAGCAGCTCGTCGGGGTGCTCCGGCGACGAGAGCGGCCGCTGGAGCGACAGCAGCTCGTCGAGCGAGAGATACGACTGGTAGTTGACCTCGCTCAAAACGTCGACACCTCGAGCGCGGCGACGTCGTCCACCGCGACCATCTCCGTCGTGAAATAGGGCTCGCCGTAGCGACGCCGAATGAGCGTTCCGTAATACGCGCCGTAGTGGCGAACGACGTCCTCGAGCGGCTCGCCGCTCGGGTACACCTCGCCGGCTTGCGTCTCCCCCTCGAACTGCGACTTGTAGCAGCGAATGGCTTCCATCTTCAGCTCGAACGTGTCCGAGACGTCGACGACGAACGAGGGCCGGATGAAGTCCTGCCGGTAGGCGAGACAATGGAGGATCTTGAGCGGGCGATGTTTCGCCCGATCGGGGGCGACCTTCGCCAATCCGGCGATGAAGCACGCGTCGCGCACGAGCTGGGCCGATACGTGATGGTCCGGGTGGCGGCCTTCGAGCGCCGGCGCTATGACCACGCGCGGTTGGAGCCGGCGAATCGCGCGCGCCAGCTTTTCCCGAGTCGGCGGGTCGTTCATGATCGCGGCGTCGGGGAGGGCCAGGTTCTCGCGGAGGGTAATGCCGAGCACCTTCGCCGCTCGCGTCGCTTCGTCCGCGCGAACCTCCGCGGATCCGCGAGTGCCCATCTCACCCTGCGTGAGATCCAGAATGCCGACGCGGTGGCCCTGGCGCACGGCGCGGGCGAGCGTTCCACCGCAGGTCAACTCACAATCGTCGCGGTGCGCGGCGATCGCGAGCACGTCCACTCGGCCGTTGTCGGAAGGGGAGGGGGCGGACATGGCGCGAAATCTACAGGGGCCCTGTCGCCGCCCGGGTCACTCGTAGCGCAGCGCGGCGACGGGATCGAGGCGAGCTGCGCGGACGGCCGGCAGCATGCCGAACACCACGCCGGTGACGGCGCTGGCGGCGAGCGCGGAAATGATCGACGAGAGCGGCGTCGAGGCCGGAATGGACGGCCACGCGGTACGCACGATGACGGTCGCGGCGAACCCGAGAATCAGTCCGACCGCCGCGCCGATGCCCGTGAGCGTCACCGCCTCCACGAGGAACTGCCACAGGATCGTGCCGCGCGTCGCGCCGAGCGCCTTGCGGACGCCGATCTCGCGCGTGCGCTCGGTGACCGAGATCATCATGATCGCGATGACCCCGATGCCGCCAACGAGAAGTCCGACGGAGGAGAGCGCGATTCCGACGACGAAGAACGTCCCGAACAGCTGATTGTAGACGTCCATCAGCCGGTCTTGCGTAACGACGGCGAAGTTGGTGCGGTCGCGCGGGCGCAGGCCTCGCTTCGAGCGCAGATAGGCCGTGACGTCGTCGACCGCGTCCTGTACGCCGACACCCGCGCGCGGCTTGACGATGAGGTTGTTTCCGCGGACCCACAGGTTCATGTGGCGCCGGCCCGTCTCGATCGGGATGATCGCCTTCGGCGAGTCACCGCCGCCCGCCGACGTCGGCGTGCCCATCGGGCTCGCGGTGTAGTGATAGAGCCCGATCACCGTGAACGGTGCGCCGTTGACCATCACCACTTTGTCGATCGGGTCCGAGGCGCCGAAGAGCTGCTGCGCCATCTTGTCGTTCACGATCACGACGCGCGCGCCGCCGGCATTCTCGGCTTGGGTGAAGCTGCGTCCCGGCTGGATGTCGCCGCCGTCGACGTCGGTCCAATTCGCCGAGTAGTACTCGATGCCCGCGTTGAGCGAGCGGTCCTTGTACTTGAACTCCGCGCCGCCGGCGACGTGTTGCGTGACGGCGTAGATCGTCGCCAGCGCCCCGATGCCGTTCGCTTCGTCGTTGGTGATCGCCGGGTTGCGGCGCTCGGGGCAGGCATCGGGATCGCTGGGGTCGCAACTCTGGAACGGATTGAGCGGCCGGCGATAGACGAAGAACGACGTGGGTCCCGCCGCCGCGACGTCGCGCGCGAACGATTCGTTCACGCCGCGCACGACCGACGACAGCGCCACCACCACGAACACGCCGACCGCCACGCCCATGATGGTGAGCGCCGCGCGAAACTTGTTCCCGCGGATCGCCTCGAGCGCGATGAACACGCCCTCGTATGCATGCGCGAGGAATCTCACGTCTCGTGTCTCAGCGCTTCGATGGGGTCGAGTCGCGACGCGCGGCGCGCGGGATAGACGCCCGACGCGATCCCGACGACCGTACCGAGCAGCGTCGCCGCGACGAGCGACCAGGGCGCCACTGCCGCAGGCAGCGGCGTTTTCATAGAAATGATCTTGGCGGCCGCGATGCCGAGCGCGATGCCGATCATCGCACCGACCGTGCTGAGCGTCGCGGATTCGACGAGGAATTGGCGGAGAATGTCGCGCCGTCGAGCGCCGAGGGATTTTCTGATCCCGATTTCGTGTGTCCGCTCGGCGACGGAAACGAGCATGATGTTCATGATCACCATGCCGCCGACGACCAAGCTGAGTCCGGGCAGCGCGGCGCCGATGATCGTCATCGTGTTCTTGATGCGCTCGAAAAACTGGAGCGCCGACGCGGTCGTCTCCATCACGAAGTTGTCTTGCTGCGCCGGACGCAAATGCCGGTGCGCGCGCAGCGCTTCGCGCACGACCTCCATCAGATCGTCCATCATCATCGTGCTCGACGACTGCACGAGCAGTCCATCGATGTCGCCGCGCGGATTCGTGAGGCGGTGGAGCGGAGAACCGAACGGCGCGATCACCATCTGGTCGAGCGACTGGCCGAACAGCGACCCCTGGTGCGCGATCACGCCGATGACCTGGTACGGGATGCCGCCGATGCGCAGCTCGCGGCCGAGCGGATTCAGGTTCGGAAAGAAATACTTCCCGACTTCCTCACCGATCACGACGACGGGCGTGCCGAGCTCGTACTCCTGCGGCGCGATCGTGCGTCCCGACGCGAGATCGTACTTCTTGATGACGAAGTAGTCGCCGTCGACGGCGTGGGCGTCGACCTGTCGCGGGCGTGCGTACTGCGTCGACGCGTTGGTGTTGTCCTGGCTCTCCACGGCCCAGCGCGCCGCCGGCGGCAGGACCGACCGCACGAACGCCACGTCCGCCTGATAGAAACGCGGGCGCCGCTGCCACTCGAGCCATTCGTCGCGAGTCACGTGGTTGCCGAACCACGGAAAGCGGCGAAGCGTGAACGTGTTGGCGCCGAGGAGACGACCGGCGAAGTCGTCTTCCATGTAGCGGCCCATGCCTTCGACGATCGACACGACCGCGATCAAGAACATCACACCGATCATCACACCCAGAAGCGTGAAGAAGCTCTTGAGCTTCTGGACGCGAATCTGGGCGAGCGCGAGGCGCACTGCCTCGAAGATCGGCATTATTCGTAGCGCAAGGCTTCGACCGGATCCAGCTTGGACGCCCGCATCGCGGGCAGCATTCCGAACAACACGCCCGTGATCGCGCTCGCGCCGAGCGCCGCCACGATCGCGAGCGGAGGGACCGACGCCTTGATCGGCGTCGCGTTGCGGATGATCACCGACGCGATGCCGCCGAAGAGCAGGCCGATGATCGCGCCGATGGCGGTGAGCGTCACCGCTTCGACGAGGAACTGCCAGAGGATCGTCAGCCGCGTCGCGCCGAGCGCCTTGCGGACGCCGATCTCACGCGTGCGCTCCGTGACCGAAATCATCATGATCGCCACGACGCCGACGCCGCCCACCATCAGCCCAATGGCGGACAACACGATCATGACGAGGAAGAACATCCCGAAGATCTTGTTGTACGTGTTGAGCAGCTGATCCTGCGTGATGATCGCGAAGTTGTTGTCGACGCCGGGCCGAAGCCCGCGCCGCGCTCGCATGGCGGCGATGACGTCGTCCTCCGCCTCGTCGCGCGTCACTTCGTCGCGCGGGAGGATCGCGATCCCCATGTTGCCGATGCCGCCCTTGAGCGTGCGATACGCCGTCTCGAACGGCACGATCGCGCGCGGCCGGTTGCCGCCGGTGAGGAAGCTGGCCTCGTAGTGGTACACGCCGATCACCGTGAACGGTGACCCGCCGATCGTCACGACCTTGTCGAGTGGATCGGAGTCGCCGAACAGCCGCTTGGCCATCTCGTCGTTCACGATCACGACGCGTTCGGCGTTCGCCGCCTCGGCCTCGGTAAAGCTACGCCCGGGATACAGATCGCCGGCGTGGTCGATGAGCGTCCAGTTCGCCATCGCGCCAATGACCTGCGTGCTGCTCAATACGTTGTCGTGATACCGCACTTCTTTGCTCAGCCCGAGCTGCGCCTCGGCGGCCATGATGCTCGGCAAGGTGTTGAGCATCTGCGCGTCGGACAGATTGAAATGCGGATTGTGGCGCCATTTGCACGTGTCGTCCGTGCCATCGCACGCTTCGAACGTGATCGGGTAGCGCGACAGGAAGAACGTCTTCGGCCCCGCCTTCTCGAAATCCCGAGCGACGCTGGCATTGATCCCATGAATCGCCGCCGAGATGACGACGACGACGAACACGCCGACGGCGACGCCGAGAATCGTCAGCGCGGCGCGGACCCGATTGGACTTGAGCGAGTCGAGCGCGATGCCGACTCCCTCGAACAGGCTGAAGACCCGCACGCCAAGATCGGACATGTCAGGTCTCCTGGCGCATGGCGGCGATCGGATCGAGCATCGCCGCGCGACTCGCGGGATAGACGCCCGCGATGAGGCCGACTCCGGCGCCGACGCCGACGCCGACGAAGATCGACCAGATCTCAACGGACGCCGGCAGCGGCGAGATCGCGGCGAGTGCCTTGGCGAAGCCGATGCCGAGGGCGACGCCCAACGCGGCGCCGATGGTCGCCAGCGTCGCCGATTCGACCAGGAACTGGTTCAGAATGTCGCGGCGGCGCGCGCCGAGCGACTTCCGGATTCCGATCTCACGCGTGCGCTCGGCGACGGCGACGAGCATGATGTTCATGATCACGATCGCGCCGACGACAAGCCCCACCGTCGGCAACGCGATGCCGGCGACGATGAGATAGCCCTGCAGCTTGTTCCAGAACTCGAGCGCTGAATCCGACGTCTCGAGCGCGAAGTTGTCCCGTTGCGACGGGTGCAAATGGTGCCGTGCCCGCATCACCGAGCGCGTGGCCTCCATGGCCTCCTTCATTCCTTCGTCGGAGGGCCCCTGAATGACCATCTGGTCGATCACGCCGTGCGGGTTCACCCAGCGGTTGAGCGGCGCACGCTCGGGCGCGATCAGGAACTTGTCGAGCGACATGCCGAACACGCTCCCCTGCGACTCGGCCACGCCGACGACGGTGTAGGGAATGCCCTGGATGCGAACGGCGCGCCCGATCGGATTCAGATTTGGAAAGAAGTGGTCGGCGACGTCCTGTCCGACGATCACGACCGGCGCCCCGATCTCGTATTCCTGCGGCGCGATCGGGCGACCTTGCGACACGCCCATCTTCTTGATGGTGAACCACTGCTCGGATACGGTCGAGCACTGCGTGTTGCGCGGCGAGGCGTACGCCGATTCCACGTTCAGGTTGCTGCCGCTCTCGGTGGCCCAGAGGACGTCGGGCGCGAGCGCCGCCGCCACCGCGGGCACATCGGAGTCCATGATGTGCGGGCGCTTACGCCATTCGCGCAGCTCGTCCTGGGTCACGTCGCCCAGTTGGATATCGGGTCGGGAGCGGAGGTTGAACGAGTTGACGGCGATGAGCTTGCCGATCAGGTCGTCCTTCATGTAGCGACCCATTCCGCTGACGATCGAGACGACGGCGATGAGAAACGTCACGCCGATCGTCACACCGATCACGGTGAAGAAGCTTTTCAGCTTCTGCACGCGGATCGTTTCCCACGCAAGTCGAACGGCTTGGAAGAATGACATGGTCTGAAATGCGAGCGGGAGACGCTTTCGGGTCGGGATGCCCCCCGCCGTCAGACGTCTCCCGTTCTTACGGGAAAACCGCAGGCGAAGTTACGAGTGCGCGTTCGTCGCGCCGAGGCGGGCGGTGAACTGTTCCCGGCGCTCATCCGTCGAGATGAGCCCGTCGCGCAGCACGACGATTCGGCGCGCATGAGACGCGATGTCCGGCTCGTGGGTCACCATGACGACCGTTTGTCCCGCGTCGGCAAGGGACTCGAACACTCTCATGATCTCTTCGGAGGTCTGAGAATCGAGGTTACCGGTCGGCTCGTCGGCGAGCAGCATCGAGGGATTGTTGACCAGCGCGCGGGCGATCGCGACGCGTTGGCGCTGACCGCCGGAGAGCTCGTTCGGCCGGTGGTCCATGCGGTCCTGGAGCTGCACCTTGGTCAGCGCTTCGATGGCGCGCCGCTTCCGCTCGTCGGCGCCGACGCCGGCGTACACGAGCGGCAGCTCGACGTTGTGCAGTGCCGTCGCGCGGGGAAGGAGGTTGAACGTCTGAAAGACGAACCCGATCTCCTTGTTCCGCACGCGAGCCAGAGCGTCGTCGCTCATCTTCGAGACGAGCTGGCCGTTGAGCCAGTACTCGCCGCCGTTCGGCGTGTCGAGGCATCCGAGCACGTTCATCAGCGTCGACTTGCCCGAGCCCGACGGACCCATGATGGCGACGTACTCGTTGCGCCCGATGGCGAGGTCGACGCCGCGCAGTGCGCGGACGACTTCGCCGCCCATGTCGTACTCGCGCTTCACACCGCGCGTTACGATGATCCACTTCGACTCTGGCGCGGCTCCTGGCTTGCCTGTAACGACCTGCCGCTCGGCGGTTTCGCCGAGCGGTGTTTCTACGATTGGGTTCACGACTTGGTCCCCGGGGTGGCGGCTTTCTTTGGGTCCGGCTTGGTCTCTCGAACGATGGTCCCGTCCTTCAGGTCGCGGATCGCCTGGTAGGTACCGGCGACGATCCGGTCTCCCTCTTTGACACCGTCGAGAATCTCAAAGTGCTTCTCGCCGGCTATACCTACTTTTACGGGCCGGAAGGTCACTTTGTTGTCCGTGCCGACCACGAAGACCCCTTCCACGTCCTTCTTGCCAACTTCTTTCGCGGGTTTGGTTTTGCCCAACCCCACGGCCGTATCTCCCTGCTGGAGCGCCTGGTTCTCGCGCACCGTGAGGGCGATGATCGGCACCGACAGGACGTGCGTCTTCTTGTCCGTGATCACCTTGGCGGTGGCGGAGAAGTCGGGACGCGTGTCCCTGGGCGCGTTCAGGAGCTGGATCGTCACCTCGTAGTCGACGGCCTGGTCGGTCGTCGTGGTGGCGCTCGTGCCCTTGACCGAGCTGTTCGAGATGCGCGTGACCCGGCCCAGGAAGGTCGTGTCCGGGAACGCGTCGAGCTGGATCTGCGCCGAGTCGCCGACTGCGATGCGCGCAACGTCGGTCTCGTCGACCTTCACGCGCGTCTCGAGCACGGACATGTCGCTGATCGTGAGGAGCGTCGCCGCGTCCTTGTTCAGCGTGCCCTGGATGGCCGTCTCACCCTGCTCGACGTCGAGACGCGTGATCTGGCCAGACATCGGCGCGTAGATGGTCGTTTTGTCCAGCGAGCTCTTGGTGTCGTTGACGCCGGCGACTGCCTGATCGACCGCGTGCTTTGCCGCGTCAACCAACGCCGCGTTCACGTCCACGGCGGTTTTCAGCTGTTCGAGCTGCTCATCGGATATGAGCTGCGCGTTCGCCTTCTTGATTTGTGCGGAGCGATCGTAGCTCTTCTGGGCCTGCTCGAGATTCGCTTGCGACTGGGTCAGCTGGGCCTTGCTCGACGCAAGCACCGCCTCGGCGCGCTCGACGGCGGCCTGCGCCTGCGTCGGATCGATCTGCAGCAGCAGGTCGCCCCGCTTCACCATCTGGCCTTCCTTGACGGCGAGCTTGGTGATCTTGCCGCTCACGTCGGAGGCGACGTCGACTTTCGTCTGCGGCCGAACCTGTCCGCTCGCGGTGACCGACGCGATCAGATCGCGCTTTTGCACCGGTTCGATGCGGACTTCGACCGCCTTGTTGCCCCGTTTGGAGGCACTGAACGCGAAGACGGATACGAGGCCCGCCAGGGCCACGACTCCGATCGCGATCTTCGATTTCTTACCCATGATGGTCAGCAGTCCTCAGCGGAGTGGGCGCCCGACTGCGCTCTCGAGATTGGCGAACGCCGTATGGTAATCGTAGATGGAGTTGACCCGGCCGATCTGCGCCGTTTCGTACGAGCCGCGCGACGTGGTGACTTCGAGGAACGTCGCCGCGCCGACCTTGTACCGCTCTTCCACCGCCGCGAGCTCCTCGGCGGCTTTCTGAGCCGTTTGCTCCTGCAATTGCACCGTCTTCGCGGCGGCGATCAACGACAGGTACGCGTTGGTGACGTCAGTGGTGACCTGGAGTTGGCGGGCCTTGAGGGCGTAGTTCGCGTTGTCACGCGTCACCTTCGCCTGC